>JBOIEM010000256.1:0-7783 GCA_050741115.1 Burkholderiales bacterium | reverse complement strand
GTCTACAGGAGGAGGGATCGGCCATGAAGTATTTTCTGGATTCTCTGGGGTGGACGGTGTTCTGGGGCGTGGTGCTCACGCTGATCCTCTACAACGTCGTCAAGTACGCGTTGCAATAGCGGGAGGCCGGATATGATGGACTTCATACCACTCGGAATCGGGCGCTGGCTGCACATCGCCGCGGGCGTGATGTGGATCGGCCTGCTCTACTACTTCAATTTCGTGCAGGTGCCGGCAATGGCGGAGGCCGCCAAGGACGGCACGGCGGGGGGCATCAGCAAGCACGTCGCGCCGCGCGCGCTGTTCTGGTTCCGCTGGGCGGCGGTGGTGACGTGGCTCGCGGGGGCGATGCTGCTCGGGAAGAATTTCATCAACGCGTTCGTCTTCCTGAACCACGCCTTCTACGCCATCGGCGTAGGCGCGTGGCTCGGCACCATCATGCTCTTCAACGTGTGGGTGCTGATCTGGCCCAACCAGCAGAAGATTCTGGGCCTGGTGCAGGCAACCGACGCGGAGAAGGCGAAGGCGCGCCGTGTCGCGTTCCTCGCATCGCGCACCAACACCCTGCTCTCGATCCCCATGCTGTTCTTCATGGCAGCGGCGGGCCACCAGGGCATCTTCTTCGGCTGATCGCTGCAGATCTCAACGCGAACGCCCGGGTAATCCCGGGCGTTTTTCTTTGGTCGCGCGTTATCTCGGCGGCGGCGCGCGCTCGAGCCCCTCGACCTTGGCGCCGGGCTTGATGCCGCGCCTGGCGAACCATCCCTGGTTGGCTTCCAGCGCGAACTTGGCCGGCCTCGCCGCGGCGTGGGTGTCCTGCGTGTGGGGCTTCATGTCCTCGATGTTGATGATCGTGCCGCGCTCGTCGAGGAACGCCACCGACAGCGGAACGTAGGTGTTCATCATCCACATGGCGTGATTCCCGGTTGCGCGGAACACGAACAGCATGCCGCGGTTCTCCGGCAGGATCCTGCGGTGCATCAGGCCCTGCGAGCGGGTCTCGTGGGTGGCCGCCACCTCCACCGTGATCTGGTGGCCGCTCACCACGAGCGCAATCTCGGGCATCTGGGCGCAGGCCGTGGTCACCGGCACAATGAGCGCAAGGCTCGCGAGGGCCCGTCGAACCCGGGCCGCGCTTCCACTCGTCAGCAAGCTCCGTTCACCACTCACAATTCACTGCTTCCGTCAGCGCGGCGCGCTGCCGACCAGCCATTCCGAGATGGCGTTGAGCAGCTCGGTGACTTCGCCGATCGGCGGCAGCACCGTGATCTCCGCTGCCGCGTGCCGGGCGCTCAGGTCCTTCAACAGGCGCGGCAAGTCCTTCTTCAGGTGCCCGCCCTGCGCCAGGAACAGGGGCGCGACGGTGATCCGGGTATGGCCGTCCTTCACCAGCCGCGCCACGCAGTCGCCGAGCGCCGGCTGCATCAGCTCGAGGAAGGCGAGCTCCACCGTGAGGTCGGACCGGCGGGCCGCGACCGCCTGCCGGATCGCGCGAAACGGCTCGCTCCATTGCGCGTCGCGCGCGCCGTGCGCGAACAGCACGAGCGCCGAGGATTTCGCGTCTGCCATGGCCGGTCCGCTCACCGCCTATCGCTTGCGGCTTACGTCCCTGTAGAGCCTGGCGATGTGGGCGACGAGCTGGCGCGCGACGATCTCCTTGGAGGCGCGGGGAAGGGGGTGCACGCCCGCGTCGTCGAAGAGCGTGACCTCGTTGTCGTCCGCGCCGATCGCCCGCTGCGCGAGGTTCGCGGCGAGGAGGGGCACCTTCTTCGCGCGGCGCTTGGCCTCGGCGTGCCGGCGCAGGTTCTCCGTCTCCGCCGCGAAGCCGACGCAGAACGGCGGCCGCGGCCGCGCCGCGACCCATGCCAGGATGTCCGGATTGGGAACGAGCTCGAGCCGGAGCTTGCGCGCGCTGCGCTTGATCTTCTGGCGGCGCGGGCTCGCGACGTGATAGTCGGAGACGGCGGCGACGCCCACGAAGATGTCCGCGTCCGCGACGCGCTTCTTCACCGCCTCGAACATGTCGCGCGCGGAGACCACGTCCACGAGTTGCGCGCCGGCGGGCGCGGCGAGGCTGGTCGGCCCCGAGACGAGCGTCACGCGGGCGCCGGCCTCGAGCGCCGCGCGCGCCACGGCGTAGCCCATCTTGCCGGAGCTGCGGTTGGTGAGGCCGCGCACCGCGTCGATGGTCTCGAAGGTCGGGCCGGCGGTTATCAGCACCCGAGTCCCGCGCAGCGTCTTGGGCGCGAGAAAGGCCGTCACCGCCTCGGCGATCTCGGTCGCCTCGAGCATGCGGCCCATGCCGGTCTCGCCGCACGCCTGGTCGCCGGCCACCGGCCCGAGGATCGCCACGCCGTCGCGCAGCAGGCGCTCGATGTTGCGGCGTGTCGCCGGGTTGTCCCACATCTGGCGGTTCATCGCCGGCGCCACGATCAGCGGGCACTCCCGCGCGAGGCACAGCGTCGAGAGCAGGTCGTCCGCCAGGCCCTGGGCAAGCTTGGCGATGAAATCGGCGGTGGCGGGCGCCACCACGATCGCGTCCTTGCCGCGCGAGAGCTCGATATGGGCCATGTTGTCGGGGGCGCGCGCGTCCCAAAGGTTCGTGTACACCGGCTTGCCCGAGAGCGCCTGGAAGGTGGCGGGCGCGACCAGTCCGCCGGCGGCCTCGGTCATCACCACCTGCACTTCGATGCCGTTGCGAGCGAGCTCGCGCGTCAACTCGGCGGCCTTGTAGGCGGCGATGCCGCCGGTAACGCCGAGCACGATCGATTTGCGTGAGGTTTCAGCCATCTAGCGCTTCAATTTCAATTACTTGTCAGCAGTGTACCTGCAAACGCAGCCGACGGTAAACAGCGAACGGCGATTCGAAAAAGCACGCGCGGCTGTAAACGCCGTGTCGAGCAACGACGTTATCCAATCACGAATCACGAGTCACGCCGCCATGTCGATTATCGACTGGCCGCTCGACGAGCGGCCGCGCGAGAAGCTCCTCACCAAGGGCGCGGAATCGCTGTCCGATGCCGAGCTGGTGGCCATTTTCCTGCGCACCGGGGTGCGGGGCCGGAGCGCCGTGGACGTCGCGCGCGAGGCGCTTTCCCGCTTCGGCTCGCTCTCGGGGCTCATCGCCGCGGACGTGGATGCGGCAACCGCGGTATCCGGCCTCGGCGTGGCGAAATACGTCCAGTTGCAGGCGGCGCTGGAGATGGCGCGGCGCGCCCTGCGCGAGAAGCTCGATCGCGGCTCCGCGCTGGGCTCGCCGCAGATGGTGCGCGATTACCTGCGGTTGAGGATCCAGGACCGGCCGCATGAAGTCTTCGTCGGGGTATTCCTCGACGCGCAGAACCGGGTACTGGCGGTGGAGGATCTCTTCCGCGGCACGCTCACCCAGACCAGCGTCTACCCGCGCGAGGTCGTCAAGCGGGCGCTCCAACACAACGCGGCCGCGATCATATTCGCGCACAACCATCCCTCGGGCATCGCCGAGCCCAGCCGCTCCGACGAGGCGCTGACGGGCGCGCTCAAGCAGGCGCTCGCGCTGGTGGACGTCAAGGTGCTCGACCACTTCGTCATCGGCGCGGGCACGGCGATGTCATTCGCCGAGCGGGGACTCCTGTAAGGCTCGTCAAAACAGGTTTAACATTGGATTTGCCGGGGCGAAGCGGGGATGGATATCGCTTTCGGCCGAGCCTGCGGCCAGAGGGGCGCGCCATGCACTACAAACACACCCCGATCCGGTGCGGCGTGATGACCGCCGCCAGCTCCAGCCTTGAGCCGGCGGCGAAAAAACTGTAGAATCCGCGCCTTCCGAGATTTCCCGAGACTTTGCCATGTCCCGCGTATGCCAGGTCACCGGCAAGAAGCCGATGCTGGGGCACAACGTGTCCCACGCCAATAACAAGACGCGGCGGCGGTTTCTGCCGAACCTGCAGTATCGCCGCTTCTGGGTCGAGGCCGAGAACCGCTGGGTGAGCCTGCGCGTGTCGCAGGCGGGACTGCGGACGATCGACCGCAAGGGAATCGAGGCCGTGCTCGCCGAGATCCGCGCGCGCGGCGAGGAAATCTGAGGAGCCAGTCATGCGCGAGAAGATCAAGCTCGAATCCACCGCCGGCACCGGCCATTTCTACACCACCACCAAGAACAAGCGCACGACGCCGGACAAGATGGAGATCAGGAAGTACGATCCGGTCGCGCGCAAGCACGTCATCTACAAGGCAACGAAGATCAAGTAAATCCGGACGGCGTCCGCCGCCGGTTTACTTCCTCGCGTTCGAACGGACGCGAGCGCCGTTCAACGCTCGGCCGGGAACGGGGACTCAGGGGTTCAGGAAGCAAAAAAGCCCGCCGCGGCGGGCTTTTTTTGCGTGCCTTGAACCGCGGCTACGCGTAGCAGCGCAGCCGGCGCGAGAACTCCTGCAGCGCGATGATGCCGCTCGCTTCCGCGCGCAGGCACCAGTCTTCGAGTTGGCGCACCAGCTGCTCCTTGGAGGCGTTCGATCGCTGCCACAGCTCGGCCAGCTCCTGGCGCATGGTGTAGACGGTGGCGAGGACGCTGCTCTTGCTGAGCGCATCGTTCACCTTGATGCGCTCGTTTGCCGGCAGCGCCTTCGCGTCCCGGTGGAGCATGCGCCTGATCGCGGCGACGTCCACCCGCACGGCGCGCGTCCGGAGATCGCGGATCTCCTCGGCGCAGGTGCGGCGCAGCGATTTCGCGTACTTGGCGAGCACCTCGTAGCGGTGCGTGATGACGGCCTGAACGGTCGCCAGGTCACAGCGCGTCTTGGAGGCGTCGAGCTTCAGCTCCGGCGCGATCTTCTTGACCTGCGCCAGGCCGACCCGCGCGAGCGCCCGGATATATTGCCAGCCGAGGTCGAATTCGTACCACCGGATCGAGAAACGGGCGGAAGTCGGGTACGCATGGTGGTTGTTGTGCAGCTCCTCGCCGCCGATCACTATCCCCCACGGAACGATGTTGGTGCTGGTGTCCTCCGGCTGGAACGTGCGGTAACCCCAGTAATGGCCGATGCCGTTGATGACGCCGGCCGCGAAGAACGGTATCCACGCCATCTGCACCGCCCAGATGGTGAGCCCGATGAAGCCGAAGAGCGCGACGTTGGTGACCAGCATGATGGAAATCCCGAACCGGTCGTGCGTCGAATAGACATTGCGTTCGAGCCAGTCGTCGGGCGTTCCGACACCGTAGCGGTCGATCGTTTCCCTCTTATGCGCCTCCAAGCGGTAGAGCTCGGCGCCCTCCCACAGCACCTTGTTGATGCCGTAAATCTGCGGGCTGTGCGGATCCTCCGCGGTCTCGACCCGCGCATGGTGCTTGCGGTGGATCGCGGCCCACTCCTTGGTGATCATTCCGGTGGTCAGCCAGAGCCAGAAGCGGAACACGTGGCTCACGGCAGGGTGCAGATCGAGCGCGCGGTGCGCCTGGCAGCGATGCAGGTAGATGGTGACGGCGGCGATCGTGAGGTGGGTGACCGCGAGCGCATACGCCGCGTATCCCCACCACGGCAGATCCAGTACCCCTGTAAACGCTGTAAACATAGTCCTCCTGAGCGGCTTGCCGCCTCGTTATATTGCCGCCCGGCAGTCTACCGAAGTTCGCGCTCCCGGCATAGTGAAAAGCGCACCAACCGGGGCCGAATTGCACGGCAGCATATTGATTGGGAAGCGAAAACCGGCGATGTACGAAAAACGACGCCCCCTTGGGACAAACCTGCGGACGGATGGTTCAGGCGTTTCGCTGCAGCGCGGCGGCGAAAAAGCCGTCCGTACCATGCAGGTGCGGAAGCAAGCGGAGATATTCGCCCGTTTCGAGGGCGATTCCTTGCTGCAGGAGCAGCTCCTGGCAGTGAAGCTTCCGGAAGTCGCCGCGTTCCGCCAGGAATGCGGCGATGATGTCCTCGTTCTCCTCGGCCAGCAGGCCGCAAGTCGCGTAGACCAGGCGTCCGCGGGGCTTCACCAGGTTCGCCGCGGCGCGCAGGATCGCGGCCTGCTTGAGCTTCATTTCCTCCACCGACCGCGGCGACTGGCGCCACTTGAGATCGGGGTTGCGGCGCAGCGTGCCGAGCCCGCTGCATGGGGCGTCCACCAGCACCCGGTGGATCTTTCCCGCAAGGCGCTTCACCCGGATGTCGTTTTCGTTGCGGATGGGCTGCGGGTAGATATTGGAGAGTCCCGAGCGCTTCAGCCGGGGCTTCAACCGGTTCAGCCGCGCCGCCGAGACGTCGAAGGCGTAGATGCGGCCGTGTGAGCGCATCAGCGCGCCGAGCATGAGGCTCTTGCCGCCGGAACCGGCGCAGAAGTCCACCACGAGATCGTGGCGCCCGGGCGCGAGAAGATAGCCGAGCAGCTGGCTCCCTTCATCCTGCACCTCGATCGCGCCCGTCAGGAACAGGGGATGGCGATTGATCGCTGGCCTGCCCTTCACGCGCAGTCCGACCGGCGAATAGGGCGTCGGTTCGCTCACGACGGCATCGACGGCGAGCGCCTGCCGGACTTCCTCGCGCCCGGCGAGAAGCGTGTTGACTCGCAGATCGAGCGGTGCTGGCTCGTTCAACCCCCTGGCGAGCGCCGCGATTTCCGCTTCCGCAAGACGGGAGCCCAGCCGCTCGACGACCCAATCCGGCAGCTCGGCGCGCACCGCGAGCGACATGTCTTCGAGCGGCCGCGCCTTGACCCCCGCGAGCCACGACGCTTCGTCCTGCTTCAGTTCGGCTGCGAGTTCCCGGATGCTGATGCCCCGTATGCGAGCGAGCCACGCAAGCAGCATGCGCCGCGGCGAGCCCCCCGGGGCGAGGTGGTCCACCGTGCGCTTGCGGCGCAACACTCCATACACGGCTTCGGCGACGAACGCCCGGTCGTGGCTGCCCAGCGCGTGGCGGGTGCGGAAGAAGTCGTGGAGCACCGAATCGGCGGGGCGATCGAACCTGAGCACGAGCGTGAGCGCCTCGATGGCGGCCTCGAGCTGGCCGTGGGTGATCGCCATCTAATCTTCGCTGACGCGGATCTCGTTCACGATCTGCTCGCCGGTCAGATTGCCGCTCCGGTCGAAATGACGGATCAGCACCGGCAGGTAGCGGTAGTCGGCGGCGAGCCAGAACTCGATGTTCCCGTCCCCGGAGCGCGGCACCTGCCGGACGGGCACCGCCCGCAACGTGCCGAGCGGGGTCTCGATGCTCTCTTCCGCGGAGACGTCGATTTCGTGAATTTCGAAGCGCGAGCCGGTGGTGATCGGCACCCGGTAGCGTCCGGGAAGGGGCGGCGCCAGGACGTAATGGAAGATGAAGCTCATGAGATCCTGCGCGTCGGCGGGCAGCCTCGCGCTCCTCGGGTCGTGCGCGTAGCCGTAGCTGAGGCTTCCCGCGCTCCAGTCGAATCGCGCCTCGGCGACCTCGTTCTTGCCGCGGCGCGTGCGGCTCGCCAGAAACGACTCGGGCTGCATGCCGCGCCGCGTGATCCTCCCGCGGCTAACGTAGCGCAGGCGCTGGGGCCAGAGCAGCTCCACGAGTCCCGTCGTCTCGGCGGCGCTCGCCAGCAGATAGGCATTCGCCTCCGTTTCCCACGTCTGCACCACGGTGCCGACGGGGTGCCGCTCGTCGCCGTAGAAGAGCGAGTAGGAGATGCGGCCCCGGCGCGGCAGAACGTGCGGGGTCGCAGCGTCCACGCTCGTCCCGGCGGCGAGCGCGAGTTGCTGCGGCGGTTCCGGCCCGGCCGATTCCTCCGGGGCGACTTCCGCCGTTTCCTCGTCGGCCAGCATGTCGGGCAGGACGAGCG
>JBOIEM010000255.1:0-11931 GCA_050741115.1 Burkholderiales bacterium | reverse complement strand
GCTGGATACTGGAGGATGCCGGGCTCGAGCCCGGCTTTCTCATTGGCGGCATACCGCAGAACTTCGGCGTTTCCGCGCGGCCTTCCTCCCCCCCAACCCAACCATCCCCCGCCAGGGGGGAAGGAACTGTACTTCCCTCCCCCTTGTTGGGGGAGGGTGAGGGTGGGGGTGGATTCTTCGTCGTCGAGGCCGACGAGTACGACACCGCGTTCTTCGACAAGCGTTCCAAGTTCGTGCACTACCCCGCGCGCACCGCGGTGCTCACCAACCTCGAGTTCGACCACGCCGACATCTTTCCCGACCTCGCGGCGATCGAGACTCAATTTCACCACTTCGTGCGCACGCTCCCGGCGAGCGGCCTGATCGTCGCGAACGGCGCGGACGCGGCGCTCGCGCGCGTGCTCGAGCGCGGCTGCTACACGCCCGTGGAGCGTTTCGGCGTGACGGGCGGCTGGACAGCGGCTGCGAACGCGGCGGACGGCTTCGACGTGCTGTGGCGCGGGGACAAACAAGGCCGCGTGCAGTGGGCGCTGCAGGGGACGCACAACCAGGCCAACGCGCTCGCGGCGATCGCCGTGGCGCGGCACTGCGGCGTCGCGCCGGCGCAGGCGATCAACGCACTCCGCTCGTTCGAGGGCGTCAGGCGGCGCATGGAGGTGCGCGGGGTGGCGGGCGGCGTCACCGTGTACGACGATTTCGCGCATCATCCGACGGCAATCGCGGCGACGCTGGAAGGTCTGCGCGCGAAAGTGAACAGCTCCCGGATCCTCGCGGTGCTCGAACCGCGGTCCAATACGATGAAAGCGGGCGTCATGAAGGACCGGCTCGCGGCGAGCCTTGCCCGAGCCGACCGCGTCTACTGCTACAGCGCGGGGCTCCAGTGGGACGCCGCCGCGGCGTTGGCGCCGCTCGGCGCAAGAGCCGAGGCCCACGCGGATTTCGACCGCCTGCTCGCGGCCGTCGCGGAGTCGGCCCGGCCCGGCGACCATGTCGTCATCATGAGCAACGGCGGCTTCAACGGTATCCACGAGAAGCTTCTGGCGCGACTCGCCAGGCGTTCTTGACCGGAATTCACGAGAGTCGAATCACGATACTTCACGGATTTTCGATGAGCGCAATCCTCGACCGGGACACGCTCGGCGCATTCTGCCGCCACACCCATGCCGAGATGAAAGGCGCGCCGGGGGGGCCGCTCGCGGGGGTCACATTCGGCGTAAAGGACATCTACGACATCGCCGGCCACAAGAACGGCTTTGGCAGCCCCGATTGGCTGCGCACGCATGAGGCGGCCTTGCGCACCGCGCCGGTGGTGCAGAGCCTGCTCGACGCCGGCGCCGATATGGTCGGCAAGACCCACACCGACGAGATCACCTGGAGCCTGAACGGCGAAAACGCCCATTACGGCACGCCGATCAACGTCAACGCGCCGGGCCGCATCCCCGGCGGCTCTTCGAGCGGTTCGGCGGCGGCGGTGGCGGGCGGCCTGTGCGACTTCGCGCTGGGGAGCGACACCGGGGGCTCGGTGCGCGCGCCGGCGAGTTTCTGCGGAATCTACGGCATCCGGCCCACGCATGGGCGCGTGTCGCTCAAGGGCGCGTGTCCGCTTGCGTCGAGCTTCGACACCTGCGGCTGGTTCACGCGCAGCGCGGAGCTGCTCGAGCGCATCGGGCGCGTACTGCTCGGCGGCGAGAAAGGGGTTGCGCCGCGCCGGCTGCTGCTGGCGCAGGACGCCTTAGCGCTGGCGGGCGACACCGTTGCCTGCGCGCTCGATCCCGCCGTCAAGCGGGTGAGCGCGCTGCTTGGGAAGCCCGAGCCCGTGACCCTTTCCACCGACGGCCTGCCGCAATGGTTTCAGGTGTTCCGCGTCTTGCAGGCGGCCGAAGCGTGGGCACAGCACGGCGAGTGGGTGAAGCGCGTCAAGCCCGACCTCGGCCCCGGGATCAAGCAGCGCGTCCAGTGGGCCGCGGACCTCGACTCGGGTCTCGTCGGTCCGGCAGGAAAACGGCGCGAGGAAATCGCGCGCTACATGGATGATCTGCTCGCGGGCGGCTGCGTGCTGGCGCTGCCGACCGTGCCGGGCATCGCGCCGATCCGGAATGCCGTTCCCGCGGACACCGAGGACTTTCGCGCCCGCGCGCTCGCCCTGCTGTGCCCGGCCGGCCTCGCGCGGCTGCCGCAGGTGTCGCTGCCGCTGGCGACGCTCGACGGCTGCCCGCTGGGCCTCTCGCTCATCGCCGCACGCGGCAACGACGCGATGCTGCTCGCGCTCGCGAAGGCGCTCGCCTAGCTGCGGATGCTGATCTACATCCACGGCTTCAACAGCTCGCCCGCATCCGCCAAGGCGCAACTGCTGAAGGCAAGGCTCGAGGTGCTCGGGCGCGGCGCGGAGTATGCGGCGCCGGCTCTGCCGCACAGCCCCGCGCGCGCCGCGGCGTTGCTCGACGCGCTCGCTACGCGCCACCGTGGAGCCGCCCTCGTGGGCAGCTCGCTCGGCGGCTACTTCGCGACCTGGCTCGCGGAGAAGCATGGCCTCAAGGCAGTCCTGCTCAATCCCGCAGTGCGCCCCTACGATCTGCTAGCGCCCCTGGTCGGACTCCAGAAGAAGTTCCACACCGGGGAGGAATACGAATTCAAGGCCGAGTACGTCACCGAGCTGCGGACGCTCGAGGTCGAGCGCATTACTCCTGTCCGATACTTGCTCATCGTGGCCACAAGCGACGAAGTGCTCGACTACCGGCGGGCGGTGGAGCGCTACCGCGGATGCAGGCAGGTCGTGATCCAGGGCAGCGATCACGGGCTGAGCAATTTTGCCGACTACCTGGATCCCGTGCTCGACTTCTGCGGCGTCACGCGGTGACGCGGGCATTGCGATGGGACCTGTCGTTGCCCTGGTCTCGGCATTCATCGTAGTATGAGGGCGCCCGGCATCCGGGGGGAACGTGTCCGGGGTCACCCGCGCACACGGGCAATCGGAACTGGAGGAAATCTCATGATCGCTGCAGTCAAGTTGCTGCGTTGGTGTCTCGCCACCGCGGTGTCGGCGTCGTTCCTGGCTCCTGCCGTCCACGCGCAGAAGTGGGAGAAGCTCGCGGCGCCGTTCCCGGAGGCATCGGAGGAGCTCTATGGGGTCGCCGCGAACGGAAAGTTCTATGCCTTCGGCGGGCTTGCGCCGGGCTGGTCTCCCAAGGGCCTGATGTACGAATACGACCCGCGCGCGAACAAGTGGACCAAGAAGAACAACATGCCACTGGCGCTGCATCACCCGGCGTGGGCCGAGCTGAACGGCAAGATCTATCTTTTCGGCGGGTTCGTGAAGCCGGAAAAGGGCCCGAGCGCCTGGGTGCCCATCAACAACTCCTGGGAATACGACCCCGCAACTGACGGCTGGAAAGCGCTCGCGCCCCTGCCGACCCGGCGCGGCGCCGCAGCGGCCGCAGTGGTGGGCGGGAAGATCTACGTGATCGGCGGGGCCAGCGTCCACCCGGGCTCGAAGGAGGCTGCGGTGCATCCAGCCCGCCCGCACCGCTCGGTGGACACGAACGAGGCCTACGATCCCGCGACCGACACCTGGCAGTCCCGCCAGACCATGCCGACCGCGCGCAACCACGCCTTCATCGGTGTCGTGAATGACAAGATCTATGTTCTCGGGGGGCGCGTGGGCGCCGCTTTCATCACCCGGGCCAGCAATACCGGCATCGTGGAAGAGTACGATCCCGCGACCGATCAATGGGGGCCGCTGAAGGCTTCGATGCCCAACCCGCGCAGCGCGGGCGCCTCGGGGACGTTCAAGGGCAGGATCTATACCGCAGGCGGGGAGGAACGCTCGACCGGACCGTGGCAAAGGACGTTCCGCGCGGTCGAGGCCTTCGATCCCGCGGCGAATCGCTGGTCGGTGCTGCCGGACATGACCTATCCCCGGCACGGACTCGCAGGCGACATCGTGAACGGGAAATTCCACCTCGTCAGCGGCGACGTGGCCTCGGGGGCCGGGCCGGGGGCGGTCATCGAAACCGACGTGCACGAGGTGCTTAACCTGGAAGCGAAATAGCCTCCCCCGGCGGCGCGAACCGTTCCGCGCCGCTTCATGATTGTCACCGCGTTGCAGGCGGGCGAGCCGCCCGGCCCGCCGCCTTACGCGGTTGTCTTTTCAACCGCGTTCCTCCGGCGCGCCGCCGCGTTATCCTCTGGTCCATGAGCAAGAACGTCTTTTACGAGGAGGAAGGCGATTTCAAGGTCGGAGCCGTGCTCGCCGACCACGACACGTCGCTCCAGGTCGAAGCGCCGCACGGCAAGCGCTCCAAGGTGAAGGCTTCCGCCGTGCTGTTGCGCTTCGATGGCACGGGCCTCGCGCATTTCATGGAGGAGGCGCGCAAGCTGGCCGAGGCGATGGATGCCGATTTTCTCTGGCAGTGCTGCGGGCAGGGGGAGTTCGCGTTCGAGACGCTGGCCAAGGAGTACTTCGGTCGCGCGCCGACGCCGGTGGAATCCGCGGGGCTGCTGTTCAAGCTCCACGGCGCACCGATGTATTTCTACAAGAAGGGCAGGGGCCGCTACAAGGCGGCGCCGCCCGAGGCGCTCAAGGCGGCTCTCGCCTCCATCGAGCGCAAGCAGCGCGAGGCGGAGCGCAGGGCGCAGTACGTGGAGCAACTGGCCGCGGGAAAATTGCCGCCCGAGTTCACGCCGCTTTCCACGAAGCTTCTCTATGGACCTGACAAACAGAGCGTCGAGTGGAAGGCGCTGGACGAGGCGTGCGACCAGCTGAAATTGACCCCCGCGAGGCTCTTTGAGCGCTGCGGCGCGCTGCCGTCTTCGCACGATTACCACCTCAATCGCTTCCTGTTCGAGCATTTCCCGCGCGGCACCGCGTTCCCCGACCTGGAGGCGCCCGCGGTGCCGCGGGACCTGCCGCTCGCGGAAGTCGAGGCGTTCAGCATCGATGACGTCACCACCACCGAGGTCGATGATGCGCTCTCCGTCACGGAGCTGCCCGGCGGGAGGCTCCGCATCGGCATCCACATCGCCGCGCCCGCCCTCGGCGTCGCGCCCGGCAGCGCGCTCGACGCGGCGGCGCGCGAGCGGCTGTCCACGGTCTACTTCCCGGGGATGAAGATCACCATGCTGCCAGATGCGGCGATCGGCGCTTTCTCGCTCGCCGAGGGCGGGAATTGCCCGGCGCTGTCACGCTACGTCGAGGTCGCGCCCGACTTCTCGATCGTGGCGCAGACGACACGGGTCGAGCGCGTGCCCGTGACGCACAACCTGCGGCACTACGCGCTGGAGCAAGCGTTCAACGAGGAGACGCTCGCCGCCGGTCGCGTCGATCACTCCCATGCGGACGCGTTGATGAACCTGTGGCGCTTCGCGCGCGCGCTGGAAGCAGTGCGGCGCGGCGGGGAGACCGAGCACGAAGCGCGGCCCGAGTACAGCTTCTACGTCGAGAACGACCGCGTGCGCATCCTGCGGCGGCAGCGCGGCACGCCGGTGGACAGAATCGTCTCCGAGCTCATGATCCACGTGAACGGCGCGTGGGCGCGGGAGCTGGCGGCGGGCGATGTAGCGGCAATCTACCGCGTGCAGGAAGGCGGCAAGGTGAGGATGAGCACCGTGCCGGCGGCGCATGCGAGACTGGGCGTGGCGGGCTATGCGTGGGCAAGCTCGCCGCTGCGCCGCTACGTCGACCTCGTGAACCAGCGCCAGCTGATTGCGCTCGCGCGCGGCGAGGCGCCGCCGTACCGGGCGAGCGACGAGCGGCTCCTCGCGGCGATGCAGGATTTCGAGTCGGCGCACGAGGCCTATGGCGAGTTCCAGCGCCAGATGGAGCGCTATTGGTGCCTGCGGTGGCTCCTCCAGGAACGCGCGGAGACGGTCACCGCCACGGTGATCCGCGAAAGCCTGGCGCGCTTCGACGAGCTGCCGCTCATCGCGCGCGTGCCCTCCCTGCCGGCGCTCGATGCGGGGAGCCGGGTCGAGCTCGCCGTCACCGGCATCGACTTGCTGGAGCTCACGCTCCTGTGCGAATTTCGCCGACGGCTCGCACCCGAGAGCGCGGCGGAGACGGCGAGTTAGCGGTTGCCTGCCCCCCTGCCGATACCGTGATTTGACTTTAATTATCGCCGGCAACCCCCCGTTAACAAAAGCCTTTCCATGCAGAAAGCCCTGCGTTAGGTTACAATCACCGGCATGGGGATGCTGCCCGACAGGAAAGTGGTGCCGCTGCGGCGGCGGGCAAAGCACGCGCGGCACGCGCCGTGGCAGGCCGCCGTAGAACGCCTGGAGCTGCGCGTCGCCGAGCTCGAGCGCGGAATGAATGCGCTCGACCGGCGCATGACCGCGCTCGGCAAGCACGGGCGCATGCAAGTCGCCGTCGCGATGTCGGTGTTCATCCACGCCATCATCATTTTCGGGGTGAGCTTCAAGCTGCCGGACCTCTCCAAGCTCGCCGCCCAGCAGCCGCTCGAAGTGACGCTGGTCAATGCGAAGACCGAGGCGCGCCCGCCGAAGGCTGATGCGCTCGCCCAGGCCAACCTCGACGGCGGCGGCAATACCGACGCGCGGCGCCGCGCCCGGAGCCCGCTGCCGGTGCCGGCCGAGGACAAGCAGGGAGCGGAGCTCTCGCTGGCGCAAAAGCGCGTCGAGCAGCTCGAGCGCGAGGCGAAGCAGCTCATGACCCAGGCCCGGTCGGCGACGGCGGTTGCGCCCCGGCTCGAGGCGCAGCAGCCGCGGGAAGAGCCGCAGATCGCGCCGAGCGCGGCCGACATCGTGAATCGCGGCATGGAAGTCGCCCGGCTCGAGGCGCAGATCGCGCGCGAGTGGGAGAGCTACCAGCAGCGGCCGCGCCGGCGGTTCATCGGCGCGCGCACGCAGGAATTCCGGTTCGCGCGCTACATCGAGGACTGGCGCGCCAAGGTCGAGCGGGTGGGGGAACTCAATTATCCGCAGGCCGCGCGCGACCTGCGCATCTATGGCAGCCTGGTGGTGACGGTGTCGATCAAGTCCGACGGCTCCCTCGACGGAGTGGAGATCAACCGCCCGTCAGGGCAGCGGGTACTCGATGCGGCGGCGCTGCGCATCGTCCAGCTTGCCGCGCCGTTCGCGCCATTTCCCGCCGACATCGCGCGCGACACGGACATCCTCAGCATCACGCGCACCTGGATCTTCACCCGCTCCGACCAGTTCGTCACCGACTAGCAGATTTCAGCCGCGGTCTTGTAACCCCGTTCCGAGTCACAAGTCACGAATCACCCGTCGTTCATGACCGACCCGTACGCCGTCATCGGCAACCCGGTCGAGCACAGCCTCTCGCCCCGGATTCACGCCGATTTCGCGCGCGCGACCGGCAAGGACATGACCTACGACAGGATCCTCGCGCCGCGCGAGGGCTTCCGCGACGCCGTGCTCGCGTTTCGCGCCGCGGGCGGCAAGGGGCTCAACGTGACCCTTCCGTTCAAGCACGAAGCGTGGCGCCTGGCCGGCGTGCGCCGGGGTTTCGCGGTTGCCGCCGGGGCGGTGAACACGCTGTCGTTCGAGGGCGAGGGCATCGTAGGCCACAACACGGACGGCGTCGGGCTCGTGCGCGACCTCACGCAGAACCTGCGCGTCGAGGTTCGCGGCAAGCGCGTACTGTTGATGGGCGCGGGCGGCGCGAGCTACGGCGTCATGGAGCCGCTTCTGCGCGAGCAGCCGGAGACGGTGGTGGTCGCGAACCGCACGCTGGAGAAGGCGATCGAGCTGGTCGCGCACTTCGAGAAGCTGCAGCCGTTCGCGCTGCAGGGCTTCTCGGCGCGCGCCTACGGCGCGCTCGCCGGCGCGCGGTTCGACCTCCTGATCAACGCCACTTCGGCGGGGCTCGAAGGCGCGATGCCTCCGCTCCCGGAAGAGGTATTCGCTTCGGACGCGCTCGCCTACGACATGGTATATGCCCGGCGCACGCCGTTTCTCGACTTCGCGCGGGAGCGGGGCGCGCGCGTCTCCGACGGCCTCGGCATGCTCGTCGAGCAGGCCGCCGAGTCGTTCTTCATCTGGCGCGGCGTGCGGCCGGCCACCGCGCCCGTCATTGCGATGCTGAGAACGGCGTGTTGATAAGCGTGTTTCGTTGGGCGTGGCGCATCCTCCTGCTGGCGCTCGCCGCACTGGTTGCGCTGCAATTCTGGTTCCTCGTGAACATCTGGCACTGGGCGGACCACAACCCGGAGAGCACGGCTTTCATGCGGGGGCGGCTTGCCCTCATCCGCGAGGACGAGCCAGGCGCTCGGCTGGCGCACCGGTGGATCCCCTACGCCCGCATCTCGGTGAGCCTCAAGCAGGCGGTGATCGCCGCGGAGGACGCCAATTTCATGAGCCACTCGGGCTTCGACTGGGACGCGATGCGCAGGGCCCATGAACGGAACGTGAGGGAGGGAGAGGTCGTCCTCGGCGCCTCGACCATCAGCCAGCAGCTCGCGAAAAACCTCTTTCTGCCCACCGCCCGCACCTGGTGGCGCAAGGCGCAGGAGGCCGCGATTACGTTGATGCTCGAGACCGTCCTCACCAAGCGCCGCATCCTCGAGATCTATCTCAACGTGGCGGAGTGGGGCGACGGAGTGTATGGCGCGGAGGCCGCCGCGCGCTATCACTTCGGCGTGCCGGCGGCGGCGCTTTCGGACGAGCAGGCGGCGCGGCTCGCCGCCATGCTGCCAAGCCCGCGCAGCTACACCCCGCGAAGCGATACGCTCTACCTGCGAGAACGCACCACGGACATCCTTTCGCACATGCACTACGCGCGCATCCCCTGACTCCTGCGTCGGGTAGAATGGCGCGCCGCATCGGCACTTCATTGGAGATTCCTCATGCACAGAAGGCAATTCCTCGCGGGCCTGGGCGCCCTGGGCTGGTCCGGCCTCCTCGGGGCGCAGGAGCAGGGCGCCGCGCTGCGCGGGCCCGACGTCATCTTCGTGCCGACGCCCAGCGAAATCGTGGACACGATGCTCAAGATGGCGGCGGTCACGAAGAAGGACACCGTCTACGATCTGGGCTGCGGCGACGGCCGCATTGTAATCACCGCCGCCCAACGATACGGTGCGCGTGGGGTCGGCATCGACATCGATCCCGAGCGGGTGGCGGAGGCGACGGAGAACGTCGCGAAAGCGGGGGTGGCGGACCGGGTAAAAATCATCCGCGGCGACCTGTTCGAAGCCAACATCAGCGCCGCGACGGTGGTGACGCTGTATCTTCTCACCGATCTCAACCTCAAGCTCCGGCCCAAGCTGCTGCTCGAGCTCAAGCCCGGCACCCGCGTCGTCTCGCACGCCTTCTCCATGGGCGACTGGACGCCGGAGCGGACGGTGGAGATCTCGGGCACGACGGTCTACCTCTGGCGGATCCCGCCCCGCAAGTAGTTCACCGGATGGGCTTTTGCGCCGGCCAGGCGGAGGCTTGACCGCCCAGCGGACCGAGAATAACCTTTGGTCGAACTGCGGGAGGAGAGATAGTCATGCGACTCAACGTCAACGCAAAATCCTACGAAGTGGACATTGAACCCGAGACCCCTCTCTTGTGGGTGCTGCGCGAAATCATCGGGCTCACTGGAACGAAGTACGGCTGCGGCATCTCCGCGTGCGGAGCCTGCACGGTGCACCTGAACGGGGAGCCGGTGCGCTCCTGCACGCTGCCGGTCTCGGCCGCCGCGGGCAAGCGCGTCACCACGATCGAGGGCCTGTCGCCGGATTCCTCACACCCGCTGCAGAAGTCGTGGATCGCCGAGCAGGTGCCGCAATGCGGCTACTGCCAGTCGGGGCAGATCATGCAGGCGGCGGCGCTGCTCGCGAAGAACCCGAGCCCGTCGCGCGCCGAGATCATCCGGCACATGAACGGCAACATCTGCCGCTGCGGCACCTACCATCGCATCATCGCCGCGATCCAGCGCGCGTCGAGGGAGGGCTAAACGATGACCGCCATCCAGAAATCCGGAATCGACGTTTCCCGGCGCCGCTTCCTGCAGGGCGCCGGCGGGCTCACTTTCTGCATCGCGATCGGGACCGACGGCATCCGCCTCGTGTCCGAGGCGCATGCAGCGACCGCGCGCACCCTCAACGCGTGGGTGCGCATCGCGCCGGACGGCTTGGTGACGATACTCAGCGCCGGCGCCGAGATGGGGCAGGGCTCGATGACCTCGCTTCCCCTAATCGTCGCCGAGGAGATGGACGCCGACTGGTCGAAGGTCGCGATCGAGTGGGCCCCGGCCGATGCGGGCGTCTACGGCTACACGATGGGCGGCAACCGCCTGATGGCGATCGTGGGCAGCCGCGCGGTCATGCTGTATTTCGATCAGCTGCGGATCGCCGGGGCGCAGGTGCGCAAGGTCCTCATCGCGAATGCGGCGGAGAAGTGGGGCGTGGATGCCGCGACGCTCCGGACCGAGCCGGGCTTCGTGGTGGATGCGGCCTCCGGCCGGCGCATGAGCTATGGCGAAATCGCCGCGAGCGGCAGCGTTCCCGCGACGCTCCCCACCGTGGAGAAAAGCGAGCTGAAGGACCGGAGCCAGTACCGGCTCATCGGTAAATCCGTGCCGCGCCGGGACATTCCCGCAAAGGTCAACGGCACGGCGCAATTCGCCATCGACGTCCGCCTTCCCGGCATGGTCTACGCGACCGTGCGCCATTCGCCGGTGCACGGTGGCGCGCCCGAGTCCTGGAACGAGGACAAGGTGAAATCGATGCGCGGCGTGCTGGCCACGGTCCGCCTGCCGGAGGGCGTTGCCGTGATCGCGGACAGCCTGCCGCACGCGCTCGCCGCGCGGGGCGCGCTCGAAGTCACTTGGAAGGAGGGGATGGCGCAGGGCTTCGATTCGGAGAAAGCGCTCGAGGAGACCTACGCCAGGGTGCATGCGGATCCCTCCGCGAAGCGGCAGACGCTCGACTCGAAGGGGGATGCGAGAGCGGCCTTCGGCTCGGCGGCGAAGACCTACAAATCGGAGTATCGAAGCGACTACGGCTACCACGCGCAGATGGAGCCGCTGAACGCGGTGGCGCGCTTCAATGACGCGGGCGACCGGGTGGACGTGTGGGAGGGTACCCAGGCGCCGGACGTTGCCCGAGCCCGGATCGCAAAGGCGCTCGGCTTCAAGCCTGCGCAGGTCACCCTGCATCAGTGCTACATGGGAGGCGGCTTCGGGCGCAGGACGCTGGGTGACTACGGAACGGAGGCGGCACTCGTTGCGCGCGAAGTGCGCCGGCCCGTGAAGCTCGTGTGGACGCGCGAGGAGGACCTCGCCCACGGCATGTTCCGCCCGCAATCGTTCCAGTGCCTCGAAGCCGCGCTCGACGGGGAGGGCAAGGTCGCCGGCTGGCAGCACTGCGTGGTCGGTGACGGCGGAGTGCTGCTCGCGACCGGCATCAAGATTCCCTACTACCAGGTGCCCAACCAGCACATCGAGTCACGCGGAGTCTCGCACGGCGTGCGGCTCAAGCACTGGCGGGCGGTCGGCCACGTCTTCAACGTTTTCGCGATCGAGTCGTTCGTGGACGAGATGGCGGCGGCCGAGGGCATGGACCCGGTGGATTTCCGCTTCCAGCGCATGTCGATCTCGCCGCGCGCGCGCGTCGTGTTCGAGAAAGCGGTGCAGATGTCGGACTGGAAGGCGCCGCGGCCCGCCGGGCGGGCGCTCGGCATCTCGATCAGCGAGCGCTCGGGTTCGCTCGGTGCCGGGGTCGCCGAGATTTCGCTCGACCGCGCCACGGGCAGGATCCGCGTGCACAAGGCGTGGGTCGCGGTGGACGGCGGGCTCATCGTCCAGCCCGAGGCCGCGAAGGCGAACGTCGAAAGCGGCATCATCTACGGGCTCTCGAGCGTGCTGCACGAGCGCGTGACGCTGAAGGGAGGCGTGGTCGAGCAGAGCAACTTCCACGACTACCACGTCGAGCGCATGTCCGACACGCCCGAGGAGATGCACGTCGC
>JBOIEM010000254.1:0-3653 GCA_050741115.1 Burkholderiales bacterium | reverse complement strand
GATGTTCCAGGAGGCGAAGCCGCAGCCCACGTAGACGTTGGGGATGGGGTCGTAGCGGATCAGCTCAAAGCCGCTTCCGCGCGCGGCGCCGTGGGCGGCGACCCAGTTGCGGACCTCGGCCGCGCCGTTGCCGGCGCCGGGCAGGCGGTCGTTCAGGAAGTCAATGAGCGCGCGCGGGTCGCCGCGCTCGAAGCGGCGGATGCAGTCGCGGTCGAAGGCCTCGTCGATGCGGCCCATGTCCGGCTCGCCGATCGAGTGGCTCAATCCCCCGGTGGCGAGGATGCCCACGCGCAGCTTTCCAGGATAGCTCGCCACGGCCTGCGCGAGCATCGCGCCCCAGTCGAAACAGCGCTTGACCGAGGGGAACGGCGGCTCGAGATCGTTGAAGATGACCGGGACGAGCGGCGGCAGGGGATTGAGCCCGGCCTTCCACAGCGGGATGCAGAAGCCGTGGTCGAGCGCGAGGCGGTAGGAGACCGAGGGCTCGAAGTCGTGCTCGTGCGCGTGCCGCACGATGTGCTCGGCCAGCGCAGGGTGCCCGGCGAGGCTGCGATGGGGGAATTCATGGAGCCACGGCTCGGGTGGGCCGTCGTGGACTTCGCCCACACCGACGCAGATCGCGGGCAGGTTGTCGATGAAGAAATTGACCCAGTGGTCGGGCGAGATCACGATGAGGACATCGGGCCGCGCCGCCCGCATGCGCCGGCCGAGCTCGGCGAATGCCGCGGTAAGACCGCTCCTCTCCGCGGCCGTGAGCCGTTCCCAGTTGCGCACGATCATCGGGCCGTGGCTCGCCGCGTAGACGCCCGTCAACTCAGCCATGGGCGGTCCTTGCCGCGGGCGGCGGGCCGGCCGAGCGGATCCGGCGCAGAAACTCGTCTTCCGGCATGCCGGCCACCAGGAAATAGAACCTCAGCAGGTACGGGTTGACCCGCGCGGCGAGATACGCGACATCGTCGGCCTCGACCGCCGCGCGGACCTCGGGCTTGAGCGGATAGCGGTCGAGCACGCTCTTGCGGTCCGCGCGATACTCGTCCGCGAGCGGCGGGCCCTGCAGGTCGAAGAACAGCTTGCTCAGCCAGTAATCTCGCATCTCAATTCGGTGACCGGTAACCGGTGATCAGTATACAAAGTGCCGCGCCGCTGCGCGACCGAGCCTGCGAAGGACCTTCCCCCCGTCAAGCGGCCAAGCCGGCGCCGGCGGAGGCTTCCAGCACCACCGCGATGCCGCGGGCGATGTGCTCCGGCGCCATGGACGCCGCGCCGGCCTTCGCCTGCTGAGGCAGACAGGGTACGTGCAGGAGCCCGCCACGGAACGGATGCCGGCGCGTCGCGGCGAAGTGCATGAGGCCGTAGAAGACGTGGTTGCACACGAAAGTGCCGGCGCTCATCGAGAGCTCCGCCGGCAGCTCCTCGGCGCGCAGCGCGGCGACGGCGGCCCGCACCGGCAGCGTCGCGAGATAGGCCGCCGGCCCACCTGCGACAACGGGGGTGTCCGCCGGCTGCGCGCCGTCGTTGTCGGGGATGCGCGCGTCCTGCAGGTTGACCGCCACCCGCTCGACGCACAGCGCGGCGCGGTCTCCCGCCTGCCCGACGCACAGCACGATCTCGGGCCGGGCGCGCGCAATCGCAGCTTCCAGCTCGGGGAGGGAACGGCGGTAGGAAGTCGGCAGCTCCGCGATGGCGATATCGAGCGTGCCGATGCGCGCGGGCAGCAGGCGCACCGCTTCCAGCGAGGCGTTCACCCCCTCGCCGCCAAACGGATCGAAGCCGGTGACCAGGACCTTCATGATGTGCCCATTACCTTTCTTGGGTCATAATGACGCGTTCATAAGAAAAGCGCCATGAACCTGCTGGAAGTCGTTCTGTTCCTGCTGCTGCTCTCGGTTGCGCTCGGCTGGGTCGCGCGGCGCCTCAATTTTCCCTATCCCATCGCGCTCGTCATCGGCGGCGCCGCGCTCGGCTTCCTGCCGGAGCTGCCGCAGTTTCCGTTCGACCCGCAGTTGATCCTGGTGCTGGTCCTGCCGCCGATCCTCTACCAGGCGGCGCTGCTCACATCGTGGCGGGATTTCAGGGCGAATATCCGCCCCATCGGCCTGCTCGCCATCGGTCTCGTCATCGCCACCACGCTCGCGGTCGGCGCGGCGCTGAAGCTCGTGGTGCCGGAGATTCCCTGGGCGGCCGCCTTCGTGCTCGGCGCCATCGTCTCGCCCCCCGACGCGGTGGCGGCGACGGCGATCCTGACGCGGCTCAACGTCCCGCGCCGGGTGGTCACGATACTCGAGGGCGAGAGCCTGGTGAACGACGCGTCGGGGCTCGTGCTCTACAAGTTCGCCGTGGCGGCGGTCATGACCGGGGCGTTCTCGCTGCGCGAGGCGAGCTTCGAGTTCGTCGGCGTTGCGATCGGCGGCGCCATCATCGGCGTAGTGCTGGGGCGGTTTTTCATCTTCATCCACCGCTATCTCGGCGACGTCTTTATCGAGGTCCTGATGACGCTCGCGGTGCCGTACGTCAGCTATATCCTCGCCGAGTCTCTGTACCTGTCGGGGGTGCTGGCGGTCGTCGCCGCGGGGCTCGTGCGCGGCCGCTACGCTCCGGAGATCGTCTCGGCCGAGATGCGCATCATCGCGCGCTCGGTGTGGAACCTTCTCGTGTTCCTGCTGAACAGCCTGGTGTTCATACTGATCGGCCTGCAGCTCTCCGGCATCCTGGGGCGGCTGACGGGCTACTCGGCGGGAGAGCTCCTCCTCTACGGGACCCTAATCAGCGCGGTGGCGATCGCCGTGCGCTTCGCGTGGGTCTATCCCGCCACCTACCTGCCGCGGATGGTGAGCGCGAGGCTGCGCGAGCGCGATCCGGCGCCGAGCGAGGCGGAGGTGTTCATCATGAGCTGGTGCGGCATGCGCGGCATCGTCTCGCTCGCGGCCGCGCTGGCGTTGCCCCTCACGCTCGAGGGGGGCGCGCCGTTTCCCGGGCGCGATCTCGTCATCTTTCTCACTTTCGTGGTGATCGCGGTGACCCTCGTGCTCCAGGGCTTTTCGCTCGCGCTCCTGATCCGTGTGCTGCACGTCGGCACGGACTGGAGCGAGCACGAGGAAGAGCAGCGTGCCCGCTTCGCGCTGGGCAAAGCGGCGATCGCCGCCATCGACGGGCTGGCGGCGAAGGAAGGCATTGCCCCCGAGCTGGCGGAGCGAATCCGCGCCGAGTTCGCCGAGAAAGTGAGGATCGCCCCGCCCGGCGGCCAGATACTGACCGGCGGCGCCGACGTCGCCAAGGGGCTGCGGAGGGCGGCGATCCGCGCCGAGCGGCAGGAGTTGATCCGCATCTGGCGCGAGAACAGGATCAGCGACGACGTGCTGCACCGTCTCGAGGAAGACCTCGATTACCAGGAGTCGAGGCTTTAGGGGTGAGCCGGGAATTCGATGAACGTGCCTGCGCACGTTCGCGCCGGCGAACGCCCGATGCGATGCAGCGCATCGGGACGGGGGACTGACGAGGGAGGAGGGATGAACACAGAGCAAGCTTTGCGGCACGATGTCGCGCTCGCCAACCGGATCATCGAGCGCTTCGGGCTGTCGAATGCGTTCGGCCACGCGAGCGCGCGGATTCCGGGTACGAACCGGTTCTACATCTCCACCCGGCGCAGCCCGGGC
>JBOIEM010000253.1:0-5535 GCA_050741115.1 Burkholderiales bacterium | reverse complement strand
AACGGCGGATCTCGAAGTGCAGGCGCACCTGGTCGGTGTCGGTCGAGCCCATCTCCGCGATCTTCTGGCCCTTCGCGACGTTCTGCCCTTCCTTCACCAGCAGCTCGCTGTTGTGCGCGTACACGCTGTGAAAGGTCTCGTTGTGCTTGATCACGATCAGCTTGCCGAAGCCGCGGACGCCGGTGCCGCTGTAAATCACCCGGCCCGAGGCGCTGGCGTGTACCGCCTGCCCCAGCTTGCCGGCGATACTGATGCCCCTCTGGAGGGGGCCGTCATTGAAGGTGCGAAGCACCCTCCCGCTCGCCGGCCAGCCCCATGCAACGTTTTCCTCGCCGCCCGGTCCGGACCGCGGGCGCGCTGCGTCCCGCGTTGACGGCTCGGGCTTGAGGCTCGCCATCTGGGCGTAGGTCTGGTCGGAATACGGCGCCCGCACGGCCCGCGGCTCGGACATGATGCGGCCATCGCCCCCGGCAACGGGCGCTACTTCGAGCGGCCGACCCTGCACCACGGGAGCGGCCGCGAGAGGAGCGGCCGTGGGCGCCGCATCGGCCGGCGGGCTCAATCGCAATTGCTGGCCGATGCTGATGACGCTCACCTCCGTGACCCGGTTCCACTGCGCGAGCTCGCGGTAGTCGAGCCCATAGTCGAGCGCGATGCTGTAGAGCGTGTCGCCTTTCCTGACCGTGTGGAATGGCGGCCGCGCATCGGCCGGCCGCGGCGCTGGCTTCGCAGCCGGCAGCGGCTTCGCCGCAGCGGTTTGGGCCTGCTGCGCGCGATCAATCACCGGGGCGCCGGTCCGCACCGAGCAGCCGGAGATGATCGCCATGACGACCGCGCACGGCAGGGCGTGTCTCGAGATCGGGGGTATCACGTTGTTCAGCCCACTCCTGGCAGCAGAGGCACGAATACGACGGGATCCATGCGCCGTTCGACCATGCCCTTGGCCGTGCGTTCGATGACAAACAGATGCTGCTCGTCAGCGCGCGTGATGGGCAGAACCATTCTACCACCGACCTCGAGCTGCTCGAGCAGCGCGGCGGGCGCGCGCGGCGCGGCCGCGGTGAGGACCACCGCGTCGAACGGCGCAACCTCGGGCATGCCGGCATGGCCGTCGCCGTGCCGAAGGTGGACGTTGGTCACGCCGGCCTCGCGCAGGTTCCTGCGGGCTTTCCTGATGAGGGCGACGAGCCGCTCCATGGAATAGACCCGCCGCGCGACCCGGCCGAGGACCGCGGTCTGGTAGCCGCAGCCGGTGCCGATTTCCAGCACTTTGCCGAGCGGCCGGCCGCCGCGCGCGAGTTCCGTCATGCGCGCCACCGTGTGGGGACTCGAGATGGTCTGCCCGTAGCCGAGCGGCAGTGCGATGTCCTCGTAGGCGCGGCTCGAGAGCGCATCGTCCACGAAAACATGGCGCGGCAGCTCCGCCATCGCCGCCAGCACTATTTCGTCCCGAATACCCTGCGCGCGCAGCCGCTCGACCATGCGCATCCGCGTGCGCGGCGAGGTCATCCCGATCCCTGGGGCCCTGCTCACCGGCCACCGCTCACTGGCCCGCGAGCCACGCGGTGATGGCATCGATCTGCGAATAGCGGGTGAGGTCCATCTGCAGCGGCGTGATCGAGACGCGCTGATTGGCGATCGCGTGAAAATCGGTGCCCGTCCCCGCGTCCTGCGCACCGCCGGCGGCGCCGATCCAGTAGACCTTTTCACCGCGCGGCGTGGTGGTCTTCACCACGGGCTCCGCCTTGTGCCGCTTGCCGAGCCGGGTCACCTGGAAGCCACGCAGTTCCGCGTAATCGACATCGGGAACGTTGACGTTGAGCAGGAACGGCTCGCCCGGCGCCTGCCGCTGGAAGCGGGTGACGAGCTCGACCGCGACCCGCCCGGCGGTGCGGAAATGGCCCGCGCTGTCGGTCACCAGCGAGATCGCGATGGACGGGATGCCCAGCAGGAAGCCCTCGGTCGCGGCCGCGACCGTGCCGGAATAGATCGTGTCGTCGCCCATGTTGGCGCCGTGATTGATGCCGGAAATCACGACGTCCGGGAGCTGCTTCAGGAGCCCCGTCACCGCCAGGTGCACGCAGTCGGTGGGCGTGCCATTGACGTGATGGACCCGGCCCTGCGCCCGGCGCACGGTGAGGGGGCGGTCGAGCGTGAGCGAATTGCTGGATCCGCTGCGATCGCGCTCCGGCGCCACCACCGTGACCTCCGCGAGCGGCGAGAGCATCTCCGCGAGCAGGGTTATACCCGGCGCGAAGTAACCGTCATCGTTGCTGAGCAGGATGCGCATCGCGGCGCAAAAAATTGTAGCACGTGCCGGGCGCCGCCGCGTCGCTCTCAGAACGTGACGATCGCGAACGCCACGTCGATGAGGACGAGCCAGGTCAGGGAGCGCATGTAGCCCGCGATCTGCGCCCGCGGGAAATCATTCACGGTCTCGCCGGCATAGAGTCCGGCGAAGCACGCGCGCGCCGGCTGCTGGTTCCTGCCGCGCCCTAGGGCCGTGCCACTAACGCACGATCGCGGCGGGCTTGTCCGCCCCCCGGCCGTAGATGCGCTGGATCTTGCCGGAGGCCGCGTCGATCCGCAGCCGCTCGATGGATTCGAGGTCGGTGCCCGTGACGCGCAGGTAGCGGGTATTCGCCGGCGTGGCGGTCGAGTGCAGCTCGCGCCCGTAGTAGACGCCGGCCTTGCCGGGCGTGAGGCGGTACGGGGTGCCCGCCCTGAGCTGGGCGAAATCGGGGTCGGAGCCGTCGTCGGTGCGCTCCCACAGCGTCATCTCGGTGTACTCGGCCACCTGGCCATAGATCGCCCACGAGTTGCCGTGGTTGTGCGGCTGTCCCTTGCGCGGCTCCTGGTAGCGATAGGTCATGACCTCGAAGCCGGTCGGGTCGATATGGATCCGCTCCAGTCCGAACGGCTGGTCGTCTCCGAAGTACTGCTTCACGAAGCCGGGGTCGACCAGCAGGCGCTCCATCTTGGTCTTCACCTTCTCGACCTGGGCGCGGCTGGAACCGGCTTCCAATATCTCGCGCGTATCGCGGGCGAAATCCTGTAGTGAGTAGCCCACTGAAGAATCCTCCTCCGAATGATGGCCGGGAACCGCGACGATTATAGCAGCGGCAGGGATTCTGCCGGTCGAAGCTCCGACGGAATCCTAGGGTGGCGCAAACGGCCGGTCATGGGTGAGCGACGGCAGCATCGCGCGCACGCTATCCGCCCTGGCGGGATCGAGGTCCGCGTAAATCACACCGGGAGCTTCCCCGCCGTCGGCGAGCACCTCGCCCCATGGGTCCACGACCAGCGAGTGTCCGTAGGTCGAGCGTTTGCCGGGGTGGTCGCCGCACATGGCCGGCGCAATCACGAAACACGCGTTCTCGATCGCCCGCGCCCTGAGCAGCGTGTGCCAGTGGGCGCCTCCGGTCTCGCGCTGGAACGAGGACGGCACCGCCAGCATGACGGCGCCGTGCTGCGCGAGCGCGCGGTAGAGGTGCGGGAACCGCAGGTCGTAGCACACCGTCATGCCGAGCGCGCCCCAGGGCGTCGGGGCGACGACCGCGCGCTCGCCCGGCCGGTAGGCGCTCGATTCGCGGATGACCGTGCCGCTCGGCAGCGTGGCGTCGAACATGTGGATCTTGTCATAGGCGGCGACGACCTCTCCCCGCTCCGAGACCAGGAGCGAGCGGTTGAACATGCGGCCATCCCCGCTCTTGAGGGTAAGCGATCCGACGAGGTGCCACACGCCGAGCTCGCGCGAGAGCGCGGCGAGAGCGGAGACCGCGGGCTCTCCGCTCGCATCGAGCGCGTTCTCGCGCATGACGCGCCCGCTGCCGTCCATCATCAGGGCGTACTCGGGCGAGAAGATGAGCCGCGCGCCGCCCGCGGCCGCCTCGCGCGTCATCGCGGCGAGCGCCGCGAGGTTGGCAGCGAAATCGCTGCCGGAATGGGTCTGGAGGCAGGCGATGCGGACCTTGCGCGCGCCGCCGCCGGGAGACGGCGACGTCACTGCTGCCGCAACCCGGCCGCCCGCACGACCTTGTCCCAGCGCGCGAAATCGGACTTGATCAGGGCGTGGAACGCCTCCGGGCTGCTCGGGTCCGGATCGAGACCGAGATCCACCAGCTGCGCCTGCACCTCGCGCAGGTTGAGGACCGCGACCGTATCCCGGTGCATGCGCTCGACGATCGCTTTCGGCGTCTTCGCCGGAAACACGAAGCCGAGCCACCCGCTCGACTCGAAACCGGCATAGCCGGACTCCGCGATCGTGGGCACGTCGGGCAATGCCGCCGAGCGCTTCGCGCTGCTCACCGCGAGCGCGCGCAGCCTTCCCGCCCTCACGTGCGGGGTCTGCGTCGAGATCAGGCCCACCGTGCTCTCGACGTGTCCGGCGATGGTATCGGCCACGGCCGGATTCCCGCCCTTGTACGGCACGTGGTTCATCTGGATGCCCGCGGTCTTCCAGAACAGCTCGAACGCGAGATGCGCGATGCTGCCGGCGCCCGGCGAGCTGTAATTGATCCTGCCCGGCTCCTTCCGGGCGAGCGCCACGAACGGCTTCAGCGTCTTTGCCGGCATGGAGGGATGCACCGAGAGCAGGGCCGTAACCCACACGGCGCGGGTGAGCGGCTCGAACTCGTTGACCGGGTCGAATGGCACCTTGCCGAGCAGGGCCGGGCTCATCGCGAACGAGGCCACGGACGCGAGCAGCATCGTGTAGCCGTCGGGCGCGGCGCGCGCGGCCAGCTCGGTCGCGATGTTGCCGCCCGCGCCCGCGCGATTCTCGACGACCACCTGCTGGCCGAGCCGGGGGCCCAGCCGTGTCGCCACCGCGCGCGCCACGAGGTCGTTCGCGCCCCCGGGCGCAAAGCCCACCAGGAGCCGGATCGGCTTGGCGGGATAGGTTTCGGCCGGCCAGGCGAACGGCTGCGCAGCCAGCGTGAGCAGGATGCCGGAGAAGACCGCTCTCACGGCGGGGCGTTGCCGCAGGACATGGGTCATGAATTCCTCCTCGATCTTTTAGGTCACGGCGTCCGATCCTCATTCTAGTGTATGTTGCGAGTCCTATTTGAGTTTTCCGGACGGGGTCTTACCATTAGTGCCCGATGAGGCCGCGCCCCCGGGACCGGAGGAAGCCGTGTCAGAGGTCACCCTGAAGCAGTCCGAAGACATCATCAACGCCATTCTTGCGCGCGCGCGCGAGCTCGATTGCCGCCCGCTGAGCGTGGCGGTGACCGATCCGGGCGCGCACCTCAAGGCGTTCAAAAAGGAGGACGGCTCCGCGATGATGCGGTTCGAGATGGCGATGGGCAAGGCGCATGCCGCGCTCGCGCTCGGGCGCTCCTCGAGCCTGGTACGCGAGAGAACCGAGGAGCGCCCGCTTTTCATGAACTACCTCATCAACGCGTCGGGCGGCAAGATTTTCCCGGAGGGCGGCGGTCGGCTGATTCGCGACGAGCGCGGCGAGGTGATCGGCGCCGTCGGCGTCACCGGCGACACGGAATCGCGCGACGAGGACCTTGCCGCGCATGGCATACG
>JBOIEM010000252.1:0-12376 GCA_050741115.1 Burkholderiales bacterium | reverse complement strand
TGCTGAAACTGCTGCCACAGTCCCACGAGCCGCAGCAGCGGCTGCGACAACCTGCCGGCGAACATCTGGAACGCGACCAGCATGCCGATGGTGAGCTCCGTGGTGGTCATCGTCAGGTACGCGCCGTAACACAGGATCGTCAGCGTCATGAGCTGTTCGAGCAGTTGGGCCGCGGTGCTGTACGTGTTGCCGAGCTGTTTGGTACGGAAACCGGCGTTCATGTACGTCGCCAGCAGCTCGCCGAAGCGTTGCTTCAGCTGCGGCTCCATCTGCAGCGACTTCAGCGTTTCCATGCCGGCGACGTATTCGGTCAGGAACGCCTGGTTGCGCGCGCCGAGCAGGAATTGATGGTTCAACCGCTGGCGAAGCAAGGGCGTCACGCCGAGGCTCAGGCCCACGATCAGGAGCAGCACCGCCAGCGTGACCAGCGTGAGCGTCGCGCTGTAATAGAACATGATCGCGAGGAAGATGAGCAGAAAGGGTACGTCCAGAATGAGCGTCACCGCAGCACTGCTCAGGAATTCCCGGATGGTTTCCACTCCCTGAACGCGCGCGACCAGCACGCCCGTTGGCCGCTGCTCGAAAAAGCGCGCCGGCAGCCTGAAGAGGTGCTCGAACACCTGCAAGCCAAGCACCGCGTCGATTCGATTGCCGGTGTGCAACACCAGGTATTGCCGCACCCACCTCATGACAGCGGTGAATACGATGAACACGCCCAACGCCACGCCGATGACGGC
Organism: Burkholderiales bacterium; assembly: GCA_050741115.1. GTDB lineage: Bacteria > Pseudomonadota > Gammaproteobacteria > Burkholderiales > SG8-41 > SG8-41. The sequence continues at coordinate 11,639 of JBOIEM010000252.1, read as the reverse complement.
GAGCGTGCTCAGCGTGTGATGAACGATGACCTTGTCGATGACGATCTGGGTGAATACCGGGGTGGCCAGCGCCATCAACTGGATGGCAAGGGAGGCGAGCAATACATCGCGCCAGATTGCCCGGTGCCGAAGCAGCTCGGGGACGAACCAACGGAATCCGAACTCGCGACGCTCCGCCATCGCGATATCCGGTCCCTTCGGCTCCGCCACCGACGGGATGCATAACATGACCTTGCCGGCGAAGTGACCGCCAAATTCCTCCAACGTTGATGTCAGCGGTTTCTGGCGGCTCTTTTCGTAGTACGAGACACTGTTGCTGTCGCACTTGACGACGATTGCGAGACGATACGGGTGAGACATTGCCGCCGGTTTCAGGAGTGCGACAAACGGCACTGGAAGCGCCCCCAGTTCCGTGACGACTGCATCGCGCAGGCCGCTCTTCAGGCCGAGGGCGTTAGCTGCGCGTTGCAGGGAATTGAGGCTATAGGGAGGCGGGAACTGCTGCAGTATCAGATCAGGGGCAAAAGGAATGCGATGGAACTGGCAGATTCCCTGCAGTCCCCATGTATGAGTCTCAGCCGCCAACAGAAGTTCGCTAGCCAGAGACGTGCTCCCCTGTCCGGAATCCGCGCATCCCGCCATACGACCTGGTCAGTGCGCTGGGCAACCCAATCAGAAGCAATCCTCGGCAAAGTTATAGACTGATCGTAGTAAAAGGCAAATCTATCAATTTGTTAGGTTTGAGAAATCTCACATAACAGTCTGAGCGGCAAGTCAATTGTTGAAGCCACCAGTAAACTTTGCCGCGCCGAGCGATTTGAATAACAATCCGTCAACGGCATCGATCACCGAATCAAATGACAAAAAACGCGTCTTGCGAGCTGGTCCACCTTGGCCTGATCCGCTTCTCTGGAGCGGAGGCGCAGACGTTCCTCCACAACCAGCTCACCTGCGACGTCGCCGCGCTTGAATCGGGGAAGAGCACCTATGGCAGTTACTGCAATCCCAAAGGCCGGGTGCTCGCGACCTTTCTCCTCTGGCGTGTTGGCGAGGAATTCTTCATGCAGCTTCCCTCCCCGCTCCGCGAGCCGGTTCAGAAGCTGCTTTCTAAGTTCATCCTGCGCGCGAAGGTGAAGGCGGTCGATGCTACTCCCGAGTGGGGGCTTATCGGCGTCGCAGGCGAGGATGCCGCCGCGCTGGTGCAGCGCGCTGTCGGCGGCGTCGCGAAATCAGTCCACGAGGTTGCGCAAACTCCGGACGCGACTGTGATCAAGCTTCCCGGCGAGCGCTACGAGATCGCCGCCGCGCAGGGAAAAGCGCAAACGATTCCTGGCGCGCTGGCATCGGTTGCCGAGAAGGCTGGCCCCGACCACTGGGACTGGCTCGACATCCGCGCCGGCGTGCCGGTGATCCTGCCCGCGACACAGGAAGCGTTCGTGCCGCAAATGCTGAACCTCGATCTCATCGGCGGGGTGAGTCTCAGCAAGGGATGCTATCCGGGGCAGGAAATCGTCGCGCGCATGCACCACCGCGGCACGCTCAAGCAGCGCATGTACCTTGCCAACATTGCCGGCTCCGACCTCCCGCGACCGGGCGACAAGCTCTACAGCCCCGGCCTCGGCGAGCAGGCCTGCGGCACGATCGTCAATGCCGCCCGGTCGCCCGAAGGGGGCTGCGACGTGCTGGCCGTGATCCAGATCGCGAGCGCCGAGAAAGGCGATGTCCACTGGAAAGCGCCGGGCGGCCCGGCATTGAAGCTGCTGCCGCTACCCTACAAGTGGAACTGATCCCGCTCTGGATCAAGCTCGCTTACACCGTGTTCGTCGCGTTCACGGTCGCGGTCTACGTGAGGAAGTATCCGCTGTGGAACTTCCTGTGGTTCTCGGACATCGCCCTGATCGCCACCGTGCCGGCGTTGTGGCTGGAAAGCAGCCTTCTCGCCAGCATGATGCTCGTGGCCGTGCTGCTTCCGGAATTGCTGTGGAACGGGGCCTTTTTCGTGCGCCTTCTCACGGGCATACGCCTCTTCGGGCTGACCGATTACATGTTCGACCCGGCGAAGCCGCGCTACCTGAGGGCGATTTCGCTGTTCCACGTGTTCCTGCCGCTCCTTTTGGTGTGGATGGTCGTGCAGCTCGGCTACGACCCGCGTGCCCTCGTCGCGCAGACGGTGCTCGCCTGGATCGTGCTGCCCCTCACCTACCGGCTTGCGGACCCCAAGGTGGAAAACGTCAATTGGGTATTCGGCTGGACCACCGTGCAGCAGACGCGCATTCCCCCGCTCGCGTATCTCGGCCTGGTGATGATCGCCTTCCCGCTTTTCATTTACCTTCCGACGCACCTGCTGCTTCTTCGGCTGCTTGCTTGAGTCCCTGGTCACCGGTCACTGATCGCGCGCGCTCGGTGCGCGATGCCGTTTTCCCAGCGGGACGCTCGATCGCCTGCGGCGGCGTGCTGACTTTGGCGGGCGGACGGGATGGCACGTAATAGGGCGGAAAGGCATTGGTGTAGGCGGCAAGCTGGTATTCGAGCTGGGATATCAGAACGGTCTTCGTGGCGATGCTCGTGACGTATTGCGACCGCACCGAGTCCGCCGAGCCCCGCATCAACTGCAGATCGGACTCGCGGCTCTCGCGGGCGTTCTTGAGCTGAACCTGCAGCGCGGCCACTCGCGTCACGACATCGCCTGGAGCCGCGTAGGCCTTGCCCTCCACCGCGTAGCTGAGCGCCATGCGCCACCGTTCCGCCGCACGCCGTTGCTCGAGCATGGCAAGCGTCTGCTGGTGAATGGCAATGCGGAGCGAAATCAGGTCGTGCACCGCGGAGCCCTTGCCGTAGGCATTCAGCTCTTCCTCGGCTTGGGTGATGCGCTCGTTGAACGACCCGATTTCCGCATCGAGCCGGCGTGCCGCCTCCGGGTCCGAGCATCCGGCGATCACGAGGATCAATACGGGGACATATCTTGGGATTGTCATGGCGAGGCTCCTGCCTGACGAATCGGCAATGGCACAATCTTACTCCCTGTCACGGTGACGGTTGCCGGGCCGATGCCGCGCCAGTAGCATTGTCCCGTGGCGTTCAATTTCTACATCTATTACCGCGTCGACCCGCAAAAGGCCGGCGCCTGCGCGCCAGTGATCCAGCAGCTTTTCGCCGCCGTCCGCGATGCGACGGGCATCCGGGGCCGGCTATTAAGGAAGTGCGGCGAACCCAACCTCTGGATGGAGGTCTATGAAGGCGTCGCAGACGAGGCGAAGTTCGAGTGGGACCTCGCCGAGATCGCCGGACGATTCAAAGTGCAGGATCACCTCCAGCCCGGCACGACGCGCCACGTGGAATGCTTTGAATCCTGATGTGCTTGATTCTTCTCGCCTGGCGCGCGCACCCGCGCTTCCCGCTAGTGTTCGCGGGCAACCGTGACGAGGCGTACGAGCGCCCCAGCGCCCCGGCCGGTTTCTGGAGCGACGATCCACGGATCTTCGGCGGGCGGGATCTCGAGAAGGGCGGCACCTGGCTCGGCGTGACACGCACGGGGCGGCTCGCGGCGGTGACGAACTTCCGGGATGGACGCGCGGCCGGGAGGGCGCCGCGCTCGCGCGGAGAGCTCACGGCGGCCTTCCTGCGCGGCGCCGACGAGCCGCGCGCTTACCTCGAAGGGGTCGCCGCGCGCGCATCCGATTACGGCGGCTTCACGCTGATCGTCGGAGATCCTGGGCGGATGGTTTGCATCTCCAATCGCGGAGGGGGAATCGAGGAGATCGCCCCTGGCGTGCACGGATTGAGCAATCACCTGCTCGATACCCCGTGGCCCAAGGTCATGCGCGGCAAGGATCGCCTGTCGGCCCTCTTGAAAGCGGACGAAGCGGAGCTGGTTCGAGGGCTCTTCGACACGCTGGCCGACCGCGCCATCGCGCCCGACGCGCAGCTGCCCGATACCGGTGTGGGGTTGCAGCGCGAACGCGAGCTTTCCTGCGCCTTCGTCGCGGGTGAGCGCTACGGCACGCGCGCTTCGACGGTGCTGCTCGTCAGCCGGGAGGACGAAGTGTTCTGCGCCGAGCGCCGCTTCGGCGCGCGGGGCGTGCCGCTGGGCCAGGCAGAAGAACGCTTTGCGCTTTACAGCCGCGCGAGGGGCCGGAACACGAAGGCAGCCGGCCAGGATGTCTGATCGGCGGTCTTGCGTTTCATGGTGACATGCGGGATCCCCGCCTCGATGAACTCCTTGCCGTGCCGGGTGAAGCCCCGCTTCCTGTAGAAACCAATGACCTGGGTCTGGGCGTGCAATTTCACTTCCTCGTTGCCCATCTTGTTGGCGATGACCAGCAGCAGATCGAGCAACGCCCGGCCCACTCCCTTCCCGCGCCATTCCAGGAGCACCGCGAGGCGGCCGATCTGGCCGTCCTGCAGCAGCCGCCCGGTGCCGATCGGCGAGCCGTCCGGGGCGTACGCGAGAACGTGGTAGGAGGCCTCGTCGAGGCCGTCCCACTCGAGCTCCGGCGGAACGCCCTGCTCCTCGACGAACACCTTGTTCCGGATCGCCCTCACCTCCTTCTGGGAGGAGATCCAGTAGACCGGCTTGACGGTGAATGAAAGCGCTTCGTCCACGCGCGTCACATAATTTACGTTAAAAACAGACGCTAACGCGCTGTTTTGATCGCACATCCGCGAAAACGAGCCTTGCGATCCTCGTTCACCGGGTGCCTCCCTAGTACTCGATAGTATGCCACCATTTGGGCGACATCCAGTCCACATTATGACCCGGCTTGCGAATGTGCTTGTGGCGGGGGCGCTGGGAGCGCTGTCGCTCGCCCTCGGCGGCTGCGCGAGCCTGTATTTTCAGGACGCCGGGCCCGCTCCCGAAATCCGGCTCGAGCTCGCGAAGCTCCCGTTCTCCGAGTACTGGACCGGTATCGTCTTCAACGGCGAGAAGATCGGGTTCACGCATTTTGCGATCCGCAAGGAGCCCGCAACGGAAGACTACGAGATCCGCTCCGAGGCTTCCTTCGTGCTGCGATTTCTCGGCATCGAGAAAAAGGTGAAGCTCAAGTCACGCGACCTGATCGGGGGCGACCTGACGCTGGTGGATTTCGCCTACGAATACTACATAGACAATAGCGAGCTGCGTGTCACCGGCCGCCGGCAAGGCGGCGAACTCGTGGCGACCATCGTGACCGGGGGCAAGCCCCACGAGCAGCGCCTGCCGGTCGAAGGAAAGCTCTATCCCTCCAGCGTGATCGCCCTCTACCCCGCGTTGCACGGTCTAGAAATCGGCCGCGAGCACGGTTATCTCGTGTACAGCGGCGAAACGCAGTCCCTGCGAGAAGTGACTCAGCGCGTCGCCGGCTACGAGCGAAGCGACCTCTTTACCGGTAATGCCTTCAAGGTCGAAACCGCGATGGGCGGCCAGCGCGTCACCACCTGGATCGGGCCCGATGGCAAGCCGGTGTTCGAGCTGGCGATGCGCGGCGTGATGATCTCGTTTCTCGAGGATTCGGAGTCGGCAACCCGTTATCTCGCCCTCGCCAGCCTCAACAAGAACGAAAGCCTGGTCGAATACAGCATCGTGCGCCCTGACCGCCCGATCGAGAATCCGCGCGCGGTATCAGCGCTGAGGATCGCGCTCTCCGGCACGGACCGCGTGCCGCCGACCGATGCCTGGCAGCGCTGCGTCGCCGGGTCGAAGGAAATCAACTGCGAGATGGGACGCGCGATCCGCAACGCGGAGTCCGGGGCCGGAGCGCTGCCGGCGGAGTTGCGGGTGCACTACCTGCAACCCTCCCTCGCCGTCCAAAACACGGACCCATCGATCCGCCGCCTCGCGAAGGAGATCGTCGCCGGCAGCGCCTCCGCCGAGGAGCGTATTGCGCGCGTCCTGCGCTGGCTCGAGCTCAATATCGAGAAGGCGCCTATTGACGTATTCTCGGCCCTCGACGTCCTGCAGCAGCGCAAGGCCGAGTGCCAGGGCCATGCCTACCTCTACATTGCACTCGCGCGCGCATCGGGCATTCCGACGCGCATGGTCAATGGATTGGTGTACTCGGAGGATTTCAGCGGCTTCCTGTACCACAGCTGGGCCGAGAGCCTGGTCGGTGATGACTGGCGGGTCGTGGACCCCACGTTCGGCCAGGCGGCGGCAGACGCCACCCACATCAAGCTGCTCGAGGGCGAAAACCTCGCGGACCTGATACCGCTGACGGAGTGGGTGGGGAAAGTGAAGATCCGCGTGCTCGAGGTCGAGCACCGGAAGCCGTGAAATCGCGGCTTAGAGCGTGAGCCCGCCGCTGACCTCGATCACCGCGCCGTTGATGTAGCTCGCCTCGTCGGAGGCGAGGAACGCGAAGATGTTGGCGATTTCCTCGGGATGCGCCAGCCGGCCGAGGGGCACGCGCTCTTCCAGCGCCTTCAGCACCTTCTCCGGGATCTTGCCCAGGATCGACGTGGAGACGAACCCCGGGCAAACGGCGTTGGCGCGGATGCCCTTGCGGCCCAGCTCGCGCGCCCAGGTCTTGACCATCCCGATTACGCCGAACTTGCTCGCCGCGTAATTGGTCTGGCCGAAATTGCCGTAGAGGCCGACGATGGAAGAAGCGTTGAGGATGACGCCGGAATTCTGCCTGAGCATGACGTCCACCACCGCCTTGGTGCAGTTGTAGACGCCCTTCAGATTGATCTCGATCACGCTGTCGAATTGCTCCTCGGTCATGTTCTTCAGCGTGCTGTCCTGGACGATTCCGGCGTTGTTGACCAGGCAGTCGATGCGCCCGTAGCGGGCGACGACCGCCTCGACCATCGTCGCGAGGCTGTCCGGATCCCTCACGTCGATCTGGAAGCCCATGGCCTCGCCGCCCGCTTCGGCGACGTCCCGGGCCGCCTGCTGGGCCTGGTCGGCATTGATGTCGCAGGCGATGACGGTCGCCCCTTCCCTGCCGAACTTGAGTGCCGTGGCGTATCCGATACCCCGGCCCGCGCCGGTGATGACGGCTACCTTGCCGGAAAGCCTCAATACCGAATGGCCGTTCCCGTTGCCGTTTTTCCCCGTCCCGTTGCCGTCGTCGCCGCCGCTGCCGCCGCCGTTACGCCGCTTTTCAGCCATGAGCGAAGGATCCTTCCTAGGCAAAAAGTTGGGCCACTATACCACCCTTTCGCAATGCACAATAATGGCATTGTTCCGGTACAGGAATTCGCTTAACCGCCGTCCAGACAAGGGGTTACCCGACTGATGCCCAATCTGGCACTGCAAGATCAGGCGCCCACGGGGGTTATTCGCGGATTTCGACGATTGCCCGGACCGGCACCAGATCGAACAGCTCGACGATGTCGCGATTGTGCATCCGGATGCATCCGCGCGACCCGGGCCTGCCCATGTCGGCGGTGTTCGGGCTGCCATGGATGTAGATCGCCCGACGCATGGTGTCCACCTGCCCCATGCGGTTGTATCCCCGCTCGCAACCCGACAGCCAGAGGATGCGCGTGAGGATCCAGTCCCGCCCCGGGAAATTGCGCGCCAGCTCCGGGGAATAGACTTCCCCGGTCGGGCGTCGCTCTACAAACACCGTGTTGAAGGGCTGCCCGGCCCCGATCTTGGCCCGGATGATGTGGCGTCCGCGCGGCGTGCAGAAGCTACCGTTCAGCTCGCCCACCCCGTTCTTCGCGGAGGAGATGGAATAGCGCTTGATCAGACCTCCATTATCATCCAACAGATCAATCTGTTGTCTTCCGATATTAACGTCAATTCTAGGCATGGCGCGATACCTTCCGGCGGCCTGCGAAGAACGCCTGCAATAGCCGGGCGGCCTCCTCCGCCATCACCCCGCCGACGATCGACGCATGGTGATTGAGTCGATCCTCCGCGAACAGATTCAACACGCTGCCACAGGCCCCGGACTTCGGGTCCGCCGCCCCATAGACCACGCGGTTCACGCGCGCGTGCATGATCGCGCCCGCACACATCACGCACGGCTCCAGCGTGACGTACAGTTCGCACTCCCCCAGGCGGTAGTTGCCGGCGCGCTCCGCCGCGTCCCGCAACGCCATCACTTCCGCGTGGGCGGTCGGGTCCTTGCCCGATACCGGCTGGTTGTAGCCGCGCCCCACCACGACGCCATCCTTCACCACCACGGCGCCCACGGGCACTTCGCCTGCTTCCGCCGCGCGCTGCGCCAGCGCCAGCGCCTCGCGCATGAACGTCTCGTCACTCATTCCCACTCTATGGTCGCGGGCGGCTTGCTCGAGATGTCGTAGACCACCCGGTTGATGCCCCGAACCTCGTTGATGATGCGGTTTGCCACCTTGGACAGCAGCCCGTGCGGCAGTTCCGCCCATTGCGCCGTCATGAAGTCCTGCGTCTGCACCGCGCGCAGCGCAACCACGTGCTCGTAGGTACGCCCGTCGCCCATGACCCCCACGGACTTCACCGGCAGGAACACGGCGAACGCCTGCGCGGTCTTGTCGTACCACCCGGTCGCCCGCAGCTCATCGGTGAAGATCGCGTCCGCCCGGCGCAGAAGGTCGGCGTACTCGCTCTTCACCTCGCCCAGGATGCGCACCCCGAGGCCGGGCCCCGGGAACGGGTGGCGGAACACGAGCTCGCGCGGCAGCCCCAGCGCGAGTCCCAGCTCTCGCACTTCGTCCTTGAACAGCTCGCGCAACGGCTCCAGCAGCTTCAGGTGCAGCGTATCGGGGAGCCCGCCGACGTTATGGTGCGACTTGATGGATTGCGCTTTGCGCGTCTTCGCTCCGGCCGACTCGATCACGTCGGGATAGATGGTGCCCTGCGCGAGCCATTTCACCTGCGGCAGCTTCGAGGCCTCGCGCTGGAACACTTCGATGAACTCGCGCCCGATGATCCGTCGCTTTTCCTCGGGATCGGTGACGCCCCGCAGGTGGCGCAGGAACTGCTCGGCCGCGTCCACGTGGATCACGGTTGCGCCAAGGTTGCCCGCGAAGGTCTGCATGACCTGCTCGGCCTCGTTCAGCCGCAGCAGGCCGTGGTCCACGAACACGCAGGTGAGCTGTTTGCCGATTGCGCGATGAATGAGCGCCGCCGCGACCGAGGAATCGACGCCCCCAGATAGCCCCAGGACAACCTCCTCCGATCCCACCTGCGAGCGAATGTGCCCGATCGCCTCCTCGATGTAATCCGGCATGTTCCAGTCGCCCGCGAGACCGCAGATCTCGAGCACGAAGCGCTCGAGGATCGCCTTTCCCTGCAGCGTGTGCGTTACTTCCGGATGGAACTGGACGCCGTAGAGCTTGCGGCTCTCGTCAGCCATGGCCGCGATTGGCGTCGACGCATTCGATGCGATCACCTTGAAGCCCGGCGGGAGTCCCGTGACCTTGTCACCGTGGCTCATCCACACATCCAGCAGGGCGTGCCCTTCGCCGGTCACCCGGTCCTGGATGTCCTTCAGCAGGGCCGAATGGCCGCGCGCCCGGACTTCGGCGTATCCGAACTCGCGCACTTGGCCCATTTCGACCTTGCCCCCGAGCTGGGCCGCCATGGTCTGCATGCCGTAGCAGATGCCGAGAACCGGCACCCCGAGCCCAAACACCGCCTGCGGCGCGCGCGGGGTGCCGCCCTCCCAGACCGAAGCCGGCCCGCCCGAAAGAATGATGCCGCGCGGCTTGAAGGAGCGGACGAACCTGTCGTCCACGTCGTGGGGATGGATCTCGCAGTAGACGTGCGCCTCGCGCACCCGGCGCGCGATCAACTGCGTGTACTGCGCTCCGAAATCGAGGATGAGGATCTTCTCGTGGTGCGGGGACGGCGATCGGCCTGCGCCGGTCGCGGCGGGAGCCGTTATGCGCGTTTCGAACTTACTGGTCATGGGTCACGGGTCATTCGACCCTATAGTTGGGCGCTTCCTTCACGATCTGTACGTCGTGGACATGGGACTCGCGGACGCCCGCGGTGGTGATCTCGACGAACTCCGCGCGGTGACGCACGCTCTCGATGTCGGCGCAGCCGAGGTAGCCCATGCTCGATTGCAGGCCGCCCATGAGCTGCTGAACGAGCGGCGCGAGCTGGCCCTTGTAGGGCACTCGGCCTTCCACGCCTTCCGGCACGAGTTTGTCCGTGTCGGGCTCCTCCTCCTGGAAATAGCGGTCCGCCGACCCCTGCTGCATGGCGCTCAACGACCCCATGCCGCGGTAGGACTTGTAGGACCGTCCCTGGTACAGCTCGATCTCGCCGGGCGACTCCTCGGTGCCGGCGAACAGGCTGCCGATCATCACGGCATGGGCGCCCGCCGCAATCGCCTTCGCGATGTCGCCCGAGTAGCGGATGCCACCGTCGGCGATCAGCGGCACGTCGGTCTTGGCTAGTCCCTTCAAGACGTTGGCGATCGCGCTGACTTGCGGGACCCCGACGCCGGCGACGATCCGCGTCGTGCAGATCGAGCCCGGGCCGATGCCGACTTTTACCCCGTCCGCGCCGTGGTCAACCAGCGCCTTTGCCGCCTCCGCGGTGGCGATGTTGCCCCCGATGACCTGCGTCTTCGGGAACTTGCGCTTCACCCACCTGACGCGGTCGAGCACGTTCTTCGAATGGCCGTGCGCGGTGTCCACCACGATAACGTCCACGCCGGCCTCGATCAACGCCTCGGCGCGTTCTTCGGTGCCCTCGCCCACGCCGATCGCGGCGCCGACGCGCAGGCTCCCGAGACTGTCCTTGCATGCGTTGGGATGCTCGGTGGACTTGAGGATGTCCTTGACCGTGATCAGCCCGCGCAACTCGAACTTCTTGTTCACGACCAGCACGCGCTCGAGGCGGTGCTTGTGCATGAGCGTCAGCGCCTCTTCGCGCTTCGCACCCTCCTGCACCGTGACCAGCCGCTGGCGCGGGGTCATGATATTCCGGACCGGCTGATCGAGCTGAGTCTCGAAACGCAAGTCGCGATTGGTGACGATGCCCGCGACGCTCCCCGATCCGTCGATCACCGGCAGCCCGGAGATCTTGTGCTGCTGAGTGAGCTTCAGTACGTCCCGCACCTTCATGTCGGGCGTAATCGTGATCGGATCCTTCACGATGCCGCTTTCGAAGCGCTTGACTTTGGTCACCTCGCCGGCCTGCCCCTTGGGCGGCAGGTTCTTGTGGATGATGCCGATGCCGCCTTCCTGGGCGATGGCGATCGCGAGCCGCGCCTCGGTCACGGTGTCCATCGCGGCCGAGACGAGCGGGATGTTGAGGGTGATGCCGCGGGTGAGCTTGGTCTTGAGACTGACTTCGCGCGGGAGGACGTTCGAGTGGGCTGGGATCAGGAGAACATCGTCGAAGGTGAGGCCCTTCTGCACCACACGCATGTGTTACGCCCTTCGCAAAAAACGTATTATACGCATGTGGCCGTCAACGGTAAACGGATTCGTGCGTTAAGGCATTGACCGGACGGGATAAACGAACTAAGTTGCGTACGCCCAGCGCGACCTCGTGACGCGCGCAATCGGGCGGGAAAGGATCCAGTGAAAGCTGCCATTGCATTGATCGTGCTGCTTGCTCCGTTCGCGGCCCACGGCCAGCTCCTGAAGTGCATCGGCAAGGACGGCCGCGTCGAGTACGCCTCCGAGTGCCCGCCTGACGCCAAAGAGGTGCAGACCGGGATCAGGAGCACCCGCGAGGGACCCTCTTCCAGCGGCGCCGATTCGCC
>JBOIEM010000251.1:0-8377 GCA_050741115.1 Burkholderiales bacterium | reverse complement strand
TGGTCACCACCTTGTTGTCCTTGGTGCCGCCGTGCAGCGGATCGGGGTGCGCGATCAGCGCGATGCCGCGCCGCGCGCCGCCGGGATCATTGATGTCGGTTTCGATCACGCCCGCCGGCCCTTCCACCACGAGCCTCGACAGCGACGAGGCCGGCATCGGACGGACTTCCAAGGGCACTAAATGCGCAACCGCGAGACGATGCGGCCGTGGACGAGATGCTCGTCGATGATCTCGTCGATGTCGTCCCGGTCGACGTAGGTGTACCACACGGCCTCGGGATAGATCACCATCACCGGCCCTTCCTTGCAGCGGTCGAGGCAGCCCGACTGGTTCACCCGCACCTTGCCGGGGCCGGAGAGCTTCAATTGCTTCACGCGGTCCTTGGCGTATTCGCGCATCTTCTGCGAGCCGTGGTCGTTGCAGCACTGCTCGCCGCCCTCGCGCTGGTTGCAGCAGAAGAAAACGTGCCGGGCGTAATAGGTCATGGGGGCGCCGCGTGACGGCAGAGGCGCAATTATAAACGATGACCGGGCGCGCAGGCCGCGGGGAACGCGGTCAGCCGCCGCTCCGATTGCGCGCGGCCAGCGCGTAGAGCAGGAAGCCGGTCGCGAGCAGCGGCCAGAGCTCCGACAGCGCGCGCACGATGCCGGAGAAATTCAGGAAATAGCTTGCGCCCCGCGCGAGCAGCCGCGGCGGCACGCTCTGGTAGGGGTTATCCGGCGCGAGGTTGATCGCGAGCGTCGCGGCCACGATGCACGTCGCCGAGGCGGCGAGCTGCAGGGGGCGCGGGAGCCGCACGGCGCCCCACAGCAGGAGCCAGCCCGCGCCGAGCCCGAGCAGGACGCCCGGCGTGAGCCAGGCGAACGGGGCGGGCGCGTGCACGAGCGCGACGGCGTTCACGATCTTCAAGGCGAGCGCCGCACCGATCACCGTGCCGATGACGAGCATGGAGCGGTCGCGGTCGCGCATGAACGCGGACAGCATGAGCCCGACGCCCAGGAGGCTGAACAGCACCACCGCCGCTTCACCGGCGAGCGCGAGCGAGGGTGTGTGGATGGCGTAAGCGGGCAGGCGGAACGTCGCGCGAATCGCCCCCGTGCCGAACAGTTGCGCCGTCGGATGAAATTGCGTGACGAGCCACAGGCCCACGATCACCACCCCTGCATCGGCCGGCATACCCTTGAGAAACAGCCGCTCACGCACGGAATGGATCTTGCCGCCGATGGGCCGTGCGGGCGCCAGCAATGGAGCGGCCATGGCGCCAACCAGCGCGCCCAGGGTGTTGGCGAGGAGATCCACGTTGGAGGCGATGCGGGCGGGAAGGAACATCTGCGCCGCTTCCATGGCGCCGGAGAGCAGCGCGGCCGCCAGCGTAGCCGCAATCACCCCCCGCGCCGGACCGTAACGCGCGCCGAAGCCGATCGAGAGCAGCAGGCCGAGGGGAATATAGGCGGCGAAGTTCACCGCGACATCCTGCGACGTGATGAAACGCGGCCACGGCGCCGTGAGGAAGTGCAGGATTTCCTCCGGCGGGAAGCGCCAGTCCCGGAACGGAAGCAGGCTGGCGTAGCCGACGACGAGCAGATAAGCTAGTGCGAGTATCCACGCGAGCTGCACGGTGTGCGGCGAGAACCCCGCACGCCCTTCGTGCGGTTCTTGCCCTGGGTCCGGCGTGGAGCCCCGCATCGTTCATTGAGGCGAATTGAGGTGCGCCGGGTGGCGGGCGTCGCCCTCGCATTCGCGATGTAATCGGCCATGCAATTCTACGATATCTTCAACGGCGATGCCGATGGCATCTGCGCCCTGCAGCAGCTCCGGCTGGAGGAGCCGCGCGCGAGCGTGCTGGTGACGGGCGTCAAGCGCGACGTGCGGCTGCTCGAGCACGTGAACGCCGCGGCCGGCGACGAGCTCACGGTGCTCGACATCTCGCTCCGGTCCAACGCCGGCGACCTCAAGCGGCTGCTCGGCGCCGGCGCACGGCTGCGCTGCTTCGATCACCACGCCGCGGGCGAGCTGCCGCAGCACGCCAACCTGAAGGCCTTCGTCGACACGGCGCCGGACACCTGCACCAGCCTGATCGTGGACCGCTACCTGGGCGGCCGCCAGAGAATGTGGGCGGTGGTGGCGGCCTTTGGCGACAATCTCGAGGGGCCGGCGCAGCGGGCCGCGGAGGGGCTCGACCTCGACGCGCCCGACCTCCAGCACCTGCGCGAGCTCGGGGAATGCATGAATTACAACGCCTACGGCGACAGCGTGGACGACCTGCACTATCACCCGGCCGACCTCTTCGAGATCGCGAGCCGTTACCGCGATCCGCGGGATTTCATCGAGGGCGAGCCGGTGCTCGAGGTGCTGAGGAGCGCTCTTGCCGATGATTTCACCCGGGCCCATGCGCTGCTGCCGAGCGCGGCACTGGCGCACGCGGCGCTTTACGTGCTTCCGGATGCGGCGTGGAGCCGGCGCATCCACGGCGTTTTCGCCAACGAGCTTGCGCGCAGCCATCCGCGGCGCGCGGTCGCCCTGCTGGTTGCCCGGCACGGCGGCTATACCGTGAGCGTGCGCGCGCCGCTCGAGCGCCCGCACGGCGCGGACGCGCTCTGCCTCAAGTTCGAGACCGGCGGCGGGCGCCAGGCGGCGGCCGGGATCAACTGGCTCCCCGAGGCGGATTACTCGCGGTTCCTCGCCGAGTTCAGCAAGTCCTTTTCAGGTTGAGCCCGGAAGACTCGGGTTCGTGGATCGTCGGTCGTTCGAAACGCCGCCGGTCACCGGTCGCTGGTGACGGGTTTGGGCCGGCGCCGCGCGGTGAGCAGAAAGCCTTCGAGCAGGACGTAGGCGCAGCCCAGCATCCCGACCGCAATGGCGGTTCCCACCCACTCCTGCGTGCAGGCGCCGTCGCAAGTCAGGTAGCGCTGCACGACGTAGATCGCATAGGTCCAGGCGAGCGCGTTCGGCACCAGGATCACGAAGGCGAACAGCCTGAAGGTCGCGCGCGCGAGCGCGTGCGGGGGAATCTGGGAGCGGAAATGCCCGCTGCCGAACTGCCAGCAGCGTAGCGGCACCCCGGCGAGCGCAATCACGCCCGCGGTCACCGCCAGCGATACGAGCAACGTGTTGATCATGTGAAAGTCCCGGCACTTCCCCGTTCGCGGCCCGCCCTGCGCGCCGTCTCGAAAACGTTCATTTCTATCGTCGCGAATGCGACCAGCCACAGAGCGGCGTCGTAAGCGTCAAACCAGTCGCCGCGCCACGCCCAGACGAGGGCCACCGCGCCGAGGCCAGCGTAGAGCATCGCCGCGGCGGCCGCGAAGCGCGCCCGATGCGTTGCGACGGCGGCCGGGCGGCGGACCCCCACTTCCAGCAGCACCACCACCGCTATCCACAGCCCGCTGTTGGCGGCGTCGAGCCACTCATTATTGTAGAGGAAGCCCGCCGCAGCGCCACCGATCGCTGCAAGGCATGCCATGCGGACACCATGAATGGCGGCGAGGGTGGCGCGCGGGCGCACAACCTGGCGCGAGCCGGTTTCCCATTGAAACAGCGCCAGGAGCATCAGCCACGCCATCGAGTCGATCCCTTCGCCGAGCGTGCCGGAACCCACATAGATGCCCGTGTTCAGGACGAGCAGCGCAAACACCACCGCCTTGAACCACGGGTATGCCCTCGTGACTACAGGAGGATTCAGGGCCGTTTCGCGAGGTTTGCCGTCAGGAGTCACGATCCTCGAGTCACGAATCACCAGTCACGAGTCACGCTTTTCAGTTCCCTTGCCGTACCACTGCGGGGCGAGCGAACCGAGCAGCATGCCGGCGATGCTCGCCAGGAGTCCCGCGAGCTGCGGTGGGAAGAGCCCATCGGGGGCGACGATCTCGAGAGCGATCCACGTCGCGAGCCCGGCTACGATCGCGGCGAGCGCGCCCTGGGCGGTTGCGCGCGGCCAGTAGAGTCCCGCCGCGAGCGGCACGAACGCCGCCACCAGGGTGACCTTGTAGGCGCCGACCACCATCTCGTAGATGGTCGAGTCGGAATTGAGCGCGAACGCGGTCACGCCCGCGGCGAACGCGGCGACGACGATGCGCATCGTCCGCAGATACTCGCGGTCGTCGAGCTCCCTGCGCAGGAGCTTCTTGAGGACGTTCTCGGTGAAGGTCACCGAGGGCGCGAGCAGCGTCGCGCTGGCCGTGCTCATCACCGCCGAGAGCAGCGCCCCGAAGAAGAGGATCTGGGCGGCGAGCGGCGTGTGGGAGATGACGAGCGTGGGCAGGATCTGCTGGTGATCCTTCTCGATCAGCGCCGCCACCATCCGGGGATCGATGAGGGTCGCCGAATAGGCGAGAAAGATCGGGATGAACGCGAGCAGAAAATAGAACACGCCGCCCAGCACCGAACCGGCGACCGCGACCCGCACGCTGCGGGCGGAGGTCACCCGCTGGAACACGTCCTGCTGCGGGATCGAGCCGAGCATGAGCGTGACGCCGGCGCCGATGAAGGCGAGGACATCGCGCGTCTCCGGCTTCGGCCAGAACTCGAGCTTGCCCGCGGCGTGCGCGTGGGAGACCACCGTTCCCACGCCGCCGGCCTTGTCCGCGACGAGGACGAAGATGTAGAAGAGCCCCACGACGATGATCACCATCTGCACGAAATTGGTCCAGGCGACGGCGTACATGCCGCCCCACAGGGTGTAGAGGAGCACCACGGCGGCGCCGATCACGATCCCGGCGCCCATGCTCACGGCGCCGCCGGTGACCACGTTGAAGACCAGCCCGATCACCACGATCTGCGCGGAGAGCCACCCCAGGTACGACACCACGATGCACAGGCTCGTCAGCAGCTCGGCGGTCGCATCGTAGCGGGCCCGGTAGTAGTCGCCGATGGTGAGGAAGTCCATGCGGTAGAGCTTCGCGGCGAAGAACAGCCCCACCAGCACGAGGCACAGGCTCGAGCCGAACGGGTCGGCGACGACGCCGCGCAGGCCCTCCTTGATGAAGGTCGAGGAGATGCCGAGCATGGTCTCGGAGCCGAACCACGTCGCGCACACCAACGCCGTCACCACGTAGAGCGGGAGCGTCCGCCCGGCGAGGACGAAATCACGGGTGTTGTGCACGCGCAGGGCGGCGACCATGCCGACGGCGATCGACAGGACCAGGTAGAGGATGACGAAGGTGAGCAGCATGCGGGGATCTCCGGTTCGGGCGCGGCGCGGGACGCCGGTCTCAGAGTTGCGTGACGAGAAGCACGGCGACGAGCGCCAGCAGTCCCGCGATCAGCGCGAGCAGCCGCGTCTGCGCGCGCTTCTCCTCCAGCAGGTCCGCGGCCGCCGGGTCGGGCTGCGGCCCCGCCCGGCCCGCGAGCGCCTGGTGGAGGAGGCGCGGCAGCTGCGGCAGGATCGTGCTCCAGTACGGCGCTTCGCGCTTCACGCGCTCGAGAAAGCCGCGCCAGCCCACCTGCTCGACCATCCAGCGCTCGAGGAAGGGCTTCGCGGTTTCCCACAGATCGAGGTCGGGGTCGAGCTCGCGCCCGAGGCCCTCGATGTTGAGCAGCGTCTTCTGCAGCAGCACGAGCTGGGGCTGGACCTCGATGTTGAAGCGGCGCGAGGTCTGGAACAGCCGCAGCAGCACGCGCCCGAACGAGATCTCCTTCAGGGGCTTGGCGAAAACCGGCTCGCACACGGCGCGGATCGCGGCCTCGAAGTCGTCCACCCGCGTCTCCTTCGGCGCCCAGCCCGACTCGATGTGCGCTTCCGCCACGCGCCGGTAGTCGCGCCGAAAGAAGGCGAGGAAGTTCTGCGCGAGGTAGTTCTTGTCGATCTCGGTCAACGTTCCCATGATGCCGAAGTCAAGCGCGATGTAGCGGCCGTCGGGCGCGACGAGGATGTTCCCGGGATGCATGTCGGCGTGGAAGAAGCCGTCGCGGAAGACCTGGGTGAAGAAGATCTCGACGCCGGCGCGCGAGAGCCGTGGAATGTCGATGCCCTGCGCGCGCAGCTCCGCGATCTGTGAGATGGGCGTGCCGCGCATGCGCTGCATCACCATCACCTCGCTCGAGCAGTAGTCCCAGTAGACCTCGGGCACGAGGAGCAGCGGAGAGTCGAGGAAATTGCGCCGCAGCTGGCTCGCGTTGGACGCCTCGCGCAGGAGATCGAGCTCCACCTCGAGGTGCTTGGCAAACTCGTCCACGACCTCATGCGGGCGCAGCCGCCTGCCGTCGGCCCACAGCCACTCGATCAGCGTGGCGCCCGCGTGCAGCAGCGCGAGGTCCCCGGCGATTACGGCCGCGATGCCGGGGCGCAGCACCTTGACCGCGACCTCGGTGCCGTCGGGCAGCCGCGCGAGATGAACCTGGGCGACCGACGCGCTCGCCACCGGCTCGCGCTCGAACGATCCGAATACCTGCCCGACCGGCTTCCCGTATACGCGGTTCAGGATCGCGGCGACCTGTTCCGCGGGGAAGGGCGGCACGCGGTCCTGGAGCTTCGCCAGCTCGTCCACGATGTCGGGCGGCACGAGATCGCGGCGGGTGGAGAGCACCTGGCCGAACTTGACGAAGATCGGTCCCAGCGCCTCCAGCGCCCGGCGCAGCCGCACCGCGCGCGGCTCCGCGAGCGAGCGCCAGAAGAAGACCGCGCCGAACAGCGCGCGCAGCCCGCGCACCCCCTCGTGACCGAGAAAAAACTCGTCGAGCCCATGGCGCAGGCTGACGCCGAGGATTCTCAGCAATCGAAATAGACGCACGGGATGATTCTATCCGACCCCCCACCTTAGTCCTCCCCCGCAAGGGGGGAGGAGTCTCAGGACGGGCCCTTCGACAGGCTCAGGACAGGCGGTGTCGGCTCAAGAGGTGTTCGAGGCGCTTTTCGAGGCGCGCCGCGTCGTCGCGCAGCCGGTCCACCGCGCGGCCGAATTCCTCGAGGTCGCGCGCGCCCGCGATGAGCGGCTGCTCCTCCGTCCAGTACTCGGCGAACGCGCGGGCGGTGTTTTCCGCGGCCTCCCCGCCCCAGCGCTGGAACGCTCTCCCCGTTTCCGCCATGCGGTGGGCGGCAACGTCGCCGAAAACGCGCGAGAGATCCTCCTCGACGTCCCAGCGCAGGTTGCGCGCGACGTGATGGATCGCGGACGCAAAATCGGTGTCGCCGGTGATGTCGATCTCGCGCCACGCGCTCTCGTCGCGGGCCGCGAGGCGGAGCAGAAGCCCGGGGCCGAGCCTGACGGTGGCGGAGAGTTCGGTTCCGGCGGCGGCGGGGGCGACTTCACCGCCCGCGAGGACGGTGAGCGCCAGCCCCCATCCCATGCCCTTCCCCCATGCAAGGGAAGGGGATCTCGAGCCTCCCCTCTCCATTCGGGAGAGGGGCGGGGGTGAGGGATTGGCGAGCGGGAACATCTCGAAGCGCGCGGTCTTGCCGGCGTGCGGCCTGAGCGCAGCGCGCGCCCAGCTCGCGCTCCGCAACAGATGGTTGACCGCGGCGGCGACGGCCGCCGCAGGGTTCAGGAGTCGCGACTCAGGGTTCAGCGCACCCGTCACGAATCACGAGTCGCCAGTCACGCAATCAGGACTGCTGTATGCCGGCGACCACCCAGCCCGAACGTCCGTCGAGCGGCTTTTCGAGATGCCAGGTTTCGCTGAACGGCTCGGCATCGCGGGCGGCCGATTCGCGGAGCATGCCGCTGAAGCGCACGCTCACGATATAGGAGCCGGCCTCCTCGACGACGTCCAGCACTTCCGCTTCGAGCGTGAGCACCTCGGTCCGCTCGTCCGTGGCCCCCGCGGCGCGGATATCGGCCTCGATCTCGCGATAGACTTCCGGCGCGAGAAAGTCGCGCATCATCGAGAGATCCTTCCGGTCGTAGGCTTCCTGAAGGCGCACGAAATTGAGCCGCGCGTGCCGCACGAATTCGGCGGCATCGAAGCCGGCGGGCGAGCGCTCCAGGGTCGCCGCAACCGAATGCGCCCCGGCTCCGCCCGGCAGCGCGCTGAGCGTTGGCCCGGTTCCGGCGCCCGCTCCCGCATATTGCAGCGGTTGCTGCGCGACCCTGCCGCGCAAGAGCGCGCGCGCCGCGAGCGTCACCGCCGCGATGATGAGGCCGATCAGGAGCACGCCCGCAAGCAGCCCGGCCCAGCCATTGTTGAGGAACAGCGCCGCAAGCCCCGCGCCGAGGGCGAAACCGGCCAGCGGACCGAGCCATTTTGGCGCGCCCGCCGGCTGCTGCGCCGGCGTCGCGGGCGCGGCCTGCTGTTGCTGCTGTTGCGCTGGGGCCTTGGGCGCCGCCTGTTGCTGGGTGGGCGCGCTGCGCTGCATGCCGAGATTGCGGCCGCCGCTCAGGCGGCGCGCGTCGGCATCCTCGATCACGAGGGACATCGAGATCAGGGCGATGGCGAGGGAAA
>JBOIEM010000250.1:0-4848 GCA_050741115.1 Burkholderiales bacterium | reverse complement strand
ACGGCATCGGCCCCAGGGAAATCCACGTCGACCGCCTGGTCCGGCGCGCGACCGACGGACTGGTGCGCGAGGTCATCCTCGCCACCAATTTCACCGTGGAGGGCGAGGCGACCGCGCATTACCTCGGGGAAGCGTTGCGCGCCCGGGGACTCGCCGTGAGCCGCATCGCGCGCGGCCTGCCCGTCGGCGGCGAGCTCGAGCATGTCGATAGCGGCACGCTCGCGCAAGCGGTACTCGAGCGGCGCGAAGCGTGACCGCGCGGTAGAACCGCGCGACGAGCGGCTCAGCGCTTGAAACCCTGGGCTCCGATGATTTGCCCGTTCGTGCCGATGTCCTGGATGCCGTAGACGATTCCCATCCCCGTCGCACCGGCGCCGGTAAACGAGCCCGCAAAGTTGCCGCCCGGCGAGGGCGTCCCGCACCGACCCGTACAGGACCAGCTCATTGGGCCGGTAAACGTGGGGGAGCTGAAGGTCGTGCCGGCTGCTCCGGACTGACGGTATGTGGTGGTGGTACCGTTGAACGCGACTTGCCAGTTGTTCAGCGTGAGCGTCCCGGGAGTGAAATCGACCGTGACCGTTCCGCCTACGAAAGTGCCGGTCATACCCGACGCGTTGGTTGGCCGGGTGCCTCCGACCGGGGAGTAGGTGAACACGTCCGTTCCGGGGAGGCTCGGCACATCTCCCACGATGTAGTGTAGGAACGGAACGACAAGGGTGCCACTGACGATGGCGTCCGGCCACACGCCCCAATGGAGATTTCCCGCCGCGGCGTTGGATCCGACGTCTGTCGCACCCCTGGGGCCGCGAGCGGCGGTGATCACCCCATCGCTGAACGCGGTCAGCTGTCCCTGGGCATCCAGGGACAAGCTGGCATTTACCAACGTCCGCGCAATGGAAAGGGTGGGGCTCTCAAAATAGTTGGCCCCGCCATTCCCCACGCTGGGAATCACACTCGTGGCGCTCGACAAGACCGCCAGTCCTCCTGCCGAGTCTAGCTGCTCGGTCGCGATGGCCGGTAGCGCCTCGGGAGGAGGGAGGGTGGCGACGCCACGCCCGTCGATTCTTCCGCCCGCCGCCTCTGCCGCGCTTTCGTTGCCTCCGCCTTTCCCTTTGCTGCGATCGCGCCCGGCCAGCTTGTCGCCCAGAAAATCGGGCGGGGCGATCAGCCGCCGCGGCTCGGTATTGATGTCGGGTACGTGAAAAGGCTGGTTCACGCCGAACACCTTTTCTCCAGTCTTGTTGGTGGTGGAGACGCGATTGGTGCCAAAGGAGAGTCCGGTCGCATTGCCGTAGAGGCCATCCGGGGCCCGGCTGCCGTCGGCATTGAAGCAATTCTGCTCGCACAGCACGAGTACGTAGTGCGTGCCGCGGATGCCGATGGTGGCGGTGGCGGTCTCGAGCCGGTAGTTCCGGTTGTTGCGTCGGCCGACGATGCCGGTGATCGTGCGCAAGCCGCCCTTGAGCAGCCGGAAGAACGCGCGCTCGGACCCGTCTTCCCTGCCGGTGTAGCGGTACTCGGTGAAGGCGAATTCCGTTTCCGGGCGCAGCGCGAGGATCGACTCGTCGGTGAGCCGGATCTGCGCGTTGCTGGCGACGCCGGTGCGCACGCGGTCGCCGGCCTCGATCGGCGACGCGGCCTGAAGCCGGATCTCCCGGCCGGCGCGCGCCGCGCTCACCTCGCCGACCGCCACCAGCACGCGACCTATGACCTCGGCTGCCGGGGCACTGGCTGCGAGTCCCATGATTGCCGTTCCTATCAACCACACTATGCGCTTCATCGGATCCTCCTCACACCGGGCGGGACATTCCGGCCCGGTCAGTTGAAGTCGTAGCGCAACTTGATCGCGACCAGGTTGCGTTGGTACTCGAACAGTTCTATGTTCGAATCATTGCGGGAAAGCAGGAATTCGCTCCGCAGGCTGAGACCCCGGCGCAGGGCGTAGCTCACCGCGAGATCCAGCCCGTAGTAGGTGTCGCGCCGCGTCAGGCCGAACAGGGGATCGGGTTCCCGGTAATCGCTCAGCTGATAGAACGCGCCGGCGCTGGCTGCCCATTTGGGCGCCGGGGAGCCCGCGACGGTCGCGCGGAATCCGTAAAGATTGCGCGACAAGTCGTCACGGTCGCGGCGGTTGTCCTCCTGCCCAAGGTACAGATTGACGCTGAGCAGCGGCTGCCAGGGGCCGATGAAGGCGCGTCGGTAGCCAAGAGCGAGCTGGTAGAGGCGGGAATCGCGCAGGTCGTTGTTGCCCTTGTAGTCGAGATCGCCGTACTGAAACGCCGCGCTGAACATCTGGAACTCGTCGGCTTGCCGCTGCCATTCCGCCGCGACCCCGGTGATGTCGCGGAATTCCTCGTTGTCGACATCGAGCGTCGTAAAGAGCGCGCCAACCCGGAAGAGGTCATTCTCCCGTAGCATCGTCACGCCGCCGTTGGCCACGAGGGTCAGCAGGTCGAACTGCGACTCTAAGCTGCCATGGTTCAGCTTGCTTTCGACTCCGAGCCCCCCGAACAGCGACACGCCGGGCGCCACGGGGTGCGTGACTTGGCCGCCAGCGGCCAGATGAGTGAACGTGTCGCTTTGCCCGACCCCCGCCTGCGCTACCGTGACGAGACCGAACGCGGGAAGGACGATATTTGCGCTGCCGACTCCACCGTTGACGTTGCTGTCGTAACCGAGCCCCACCTCGAGGAAGAAATTGGCGGTGGTCCTGAAGCGCGACTCGCGCGACCGGATCGCGTCCAGGAACCGGTCGATCCCCGCTTGCACCGCGGGAGGCGGCTTGAGGCGGGTGACCGCCTCGAATTCCTCACGCGCCCGCGTGTCTTCCCCCAGCACGAAATACCCCCGGGCGAGCTCGAGGCGGGCGTCCGCGTTCTCGGGGAAGTTGAGGAGGTAGCGCTCGAGCGCGAGCACGCCCTCACCGGCGTGGCCCGCATTGATTGCGGCGACTCCGAAGTAGAAGTCGAACACGGGATCACCAAGCTGGTCGGGATGCTTCTTGCCCTGCTCGTAGGCAGCCCTTGCGTCGCCTTTCTCGAGCAGGACCTTGATCTCGTCGGCGGGCGCAGCCAGCAGGCCGCGCGCGGCGGCGATGCCGCACAGGAAGGCCACCAGCGCTATCATGCTGAATTTGTACATCTCCTCCCTTACGGTTGGATCATAAGGCCGGCGTCAGCGCCGCGGGTGCCAAGTCTGTCACACTGGAGGCGCCATGCCGTTGATTTCAGCCTGCCGGTCGAGAATCACGCTGATCCTTCCCGCATGCCGCGAGGAATAGCGGTTCGAGCAGCATTTGGGTCATGAAATCATCGCCTTCCCGTGGAGTCCGTGAGCACCCTGTGACTCCGGGATCGCAGAAGCTCCAGAAAGTCCTCGCCCAGACCGGGCTCGGTTCCCGCCGGGCGATGGAGGAGCTGGTGCGGGCCGGCCGCGTCACGGTGAACGGCGAGCCGGCCCTCATCGGC
Source organism: Burkholderiales bacterium (assembly GCA_050741115.1). Taxonomy (GTDB): domain Bacteria; phylum Pseudomonadota; class Gammaproteobacteria; order Burkholderiales; family SG8-41; genus SG8-41. The sequence continues at coordinate 1,381 of JBOIEM010000250.1, read as the reverse complement.
GCGCGCGTCGCCCCGGGTGATGACATTCGGGTTGACGGGCGCCTGGTGCGCGGGACCGCGGGGGCGCGCTTGCCCCGGGTGCTCCTCTACCACAAGCCGGAAGGCGAGATCGTGAGCCGCGACGACCCGGCAGGGCGGGCGAGCGTGTTCGATCGCCTGCCAGCGGTGCGGGGCGCGAAATGGCTCGCGGTGGGCCGGCTCGACTACAACACCTGCGGCCTCCTCGTCCTCACCACCGCCGGCGAAATGGCGAACCGCATGATGCATCCGCGCTACGGGCTCGAGCGCGAATACGCGGTGCGTGTGCGCGGGAAGCTTGCCGAGGCGCAGCGTGCACGGCTGCGCTCCGGCGTCGAGCTGGAGGACGGAACGGCGCGTTGCGACGCGGTCGAGGATGCCGGGGGGGAGGGGACGAACCACTGGTACCGCATCGTCATCCGCGAAGGCCGTAACCGCGTCGTGCGCCGGCTGTTCGAGGCGCTGGGGCTCGCCGTGAGCCGGCTGATGCGCGTGCGCTTCGGCCCGGTGACGCTACCGCCGCGCCTGAAGCGCGGCCAGTACGTCGAGCTCCCGCCGGGCGAGGTGCGCCAGCTCCTCTCCGAGTTGGACTTGCGCGCCGGGGCTCCCCCTCCAGACCGCGTCACGGCAACTGCTCGCGCTCGAGGACGAACACGGAATCACCCGCAGCGGTTTCGGGCCAAATGAACGGCACGCGGGGAAATGCCCGCTCGAGGCGCGTGCGCCCCGCCCCCACCTCCACCACCAGCAAGCCTCGGGGATTGAGGTGGGCGGCGGCGCCGAGCAGGATCCGGCGCACCACGTCGAGGCCGTCGCGGCCGCCGGCAAGCGCGCGGCGCGGCTCATGCCGGTATTCGCGCGGCAGGCGCCGCATCGCGCTAGCGGTGACGTAGGGCGGATTGGAGACGATGAGGTCGTAGCGTTTCCCGCCCGACGCCGAGAAGAGATCGGATCGGAACAGGCGGATGCGGCGGCCCAGCCGGTAGCGCCCGACGTTCACGCGGGCGAGGGCGAGAGCCGCGGACGAGATGTCGGTGGCATCGATCCGAGCGCGGGGAAAGCGGTGCGCGAGGAGTACGGCGAGACAGCCCGACCCGGTGCACAGATCGAGCGCGGTCCTGATCGTCCGGCGTTCGCGAATCCAGGGCGTGAGGCTGCCGCGCAGCAGGCCGGCGATGTGCGAGCGCGGCACCACCGCGCGCTCGTCCACGCGGAAGCGGAAACCTCCGAGCCATGCCTCGCCGGTCAGGTAGGCGGCCGGCTTGCGGCTGCGGATGCGGCGCTCGATCAGGGCGAGCGCGCGCCGCGCCGCGCGCGGCCCGACCGGCCGTCCGTCGGCTCCCGCCGCGGCATCGGGGGGCAG
>JBOIEM010000249.1:0-6761 GCA_050741115.1 Burkholderiales bacterium | reverse complement strand
GTGGGGTAGACCACGAGCTCGTTGAGACGAACGGGAAATTTCTTCCCGAGCGCCTTGCGCACCGCCAGGGGCATCTCTGAATCGACCGCCACGAAATCCCCCTCGCTCGCGTCGATGCGCGGATGGTGGAAAGCATCCTCCAGGTACATGCCGTGATCGACCAGGAACGAGGAGATCTGGAGCACGGCCGGAAAGATCTTGCGGCCGCCGGAGGCGCCAATGGCGAACCACGGCTTTCCGCCGCGGAGCGCGATTACCGGGCACATGTTGGTGAGCGGGCGCTTGCCCGGCGCAAGGGAGTTGGGCGTGCCCGGGCGGGGATCGAACCACATGATGCCGTTGTTCATCAGGATGCCGGTCGCCGGCAGCACCACTTTCGAGCCGAACACCGAGAGCAGCGTCTGGGTGAGCGCCACCATGTTGCCGTGGCGGTCGATCACGTTGAGATGCGTGGTGGAGGAGGGATCGCGCCGGTCGGCCGTCTCGCCCATCGTCGCGAGCCGCTCGGCGTACGACTGCCGCAGCACTTCGGCGTAGGCGATGAAAGCGTCCGCGTGCGGCCCGTTGCGGCGAAAATGCGCGTCGCGCAGCCCGTCGAGAGCGCGCAGCATGCTCGGGCCGGCGGTGAGCCCGGGCGCAAGCGCAAACCGCGCCTCGCGGTAGTCGGTCACCAGCGCCTCGACGATCCGCGCCTGGTAGACGCGCAAGTCTCCTGCATCCAGAACCCCGCCCGCCGCCCTCACGTCCTTGACGATGGCGGCGGCGATCCCGCCTTCGTAGAAGTCGCGCCGCCCGGCGCGGGCGAGCTGCGCGAGCGTGGCGGCAAGCCCTTTGAGCTTGAGTCTCTCCAGGGGCGCCCCGGATGCGGTGACGGGCGGGAAACCGTCCGGCAGCCAGATATCGCGAGTCACGGGATAGCGCGCGAGCTCCTTCGCCAGGGTGGCGACCTTGAGCGTGAGGAACCAGTCCGCCGCGATCCCCGATTCCGCCAGCTCGATCGCCGGCTGCATGACCGCGGGGAGCTTCATCGTGCCGAATCGCTCTAGCGCGAGCCCGAGCCCGTCCACGTGGCCGGGCACGGCGAAGGAGAGCGGGCCGTGCACGTTGCGGTCGTCCTTGACCGCCGGCCAGTTGAAGAGATCGCGCGCGGTGAGATCGCCGCCCGCCAGCGGGTAGGCGGATGGATCAAGAGCGCGGGGGGAGATCGGCCCGAAATCGACAACGGCGACGCGGCTCGCCTTCGCGGAATAGACCAGCATGAAACCGATTCCACCCAATCCGCTGTTCCACGGCTCCACCGCGGCGAGCGCGAAGCCGGTCGTGACCGCAGCATCGACCGCGTTGCCGCCGGCGGCGAGCACGCGCGCGCCCGCTTCGCCCGCCACGCGGTTCTGCGTCGCCACGATGCCGCGGCGCGAGCTCGCGAGCGGCTTGCGCACGTGCCAGTTTTGTACGCGGTGCTCGCTCATGCTAATCTGCCGCCATCATAGCGAAAAAATCATGAGCAAACGACACATCGTTTGCCTCACCTTCGACTTCGACGCGATCTCGGGCTTCATCGCGCGCGGCCAGACCTCGCCGTCGTGGATTTCGCGCGGGGAATTCGGGCCGCGCGCGGGAGCGCCGCGCCTGCTCGCGTTGCTGAAGCAGTACGGAATCCGGAGCACCTGGTTCATCCCCGGCCATACCATCGAATCCTACCCGCAGGCGTGCGAAGCGGTGCTCGCGGCCGGCCACGAGATCGCGCACCACGGCTGGACGCACCGCCCGCCCGCGAGCCTGACGCGCGAGGAGGAGGAGGGCGAGCTCGTGCGCGGCAACGAGGCGATCAGGAAGCTTACGGGGAGCGCCGCACGCGGCTATCGTTCGCCGTCATGGGATCTCTCGCCACACTCGATCGGGCTGCTCCTCAAGCACGGTTTCCGATACGACAGCAGCCTGATGGGCGACGACTATGCGCCGTATTACGCGCGGCAAGGCGACGTGATCGAGCTCGAGAAGCCCGCTCGATTCGGCCGGGACACGACGCTGGTGGAAATGCCGATCCACTGGGCCGCCGACGACGCGCCGCACTTCGAGTACGTGCGCACCGAGACGACTTTCCGCCAGGGGCTGATGAACGCCAACGCGGTGGGCGAGAACTGGATCAACGATTTTCTGTTCATGCGCGACACCGTGGACTGGGGCGTGCTGACCTACACCTGCCACCCCTACGTCATCGGGCGCGGCGCGCGCATGATGATGCTCGAGCGCGTCATCCGCGCCGCCGCCGACAGCGGCGCGGCGTTCCTCACCATGGAGGAGGCGGCGCGGGAGTTTCAGCAGCGCGCGGGGCAGCCTGCAGCAGCGAAGCTCTGACCGGCGGGGCGCGTCAGACGAGGAAATCGTCGTCGGTGATATGGATCGAAAGCGTGCTCGTCGCGAAGGCGCCGACCGCATTGTCTTCCGCCACCGTGTAATCGAATACTTCGGTGAATTGGCCGTTTGCCGCGAGCGCATTGACGCCGTTCTGGTTGATGAAGTAGCTCCAGTTGCCGGATCCATCGCCTGAGAAGTTGACGAATCCGAAATCGCCCTCGAAAAAGGTGGCCAGATTGTCGGGGCTGCCTTCAACTTCGGTGAGGATCAAGCTGTCGCCTTCCGGATCCGTATCGTTGAGCAACACGTTGCCAAACGCGTCTCGAACGGAATCGAAGCCATTGTGGTCGTAGAGCGCATTGACGACGTCCGCCACAGCGAGGGGCGCATCATTGACGCCGGTTACCGTCACCGTCACGCTGGCGGTAGCGGTGGCGCCGTGCTTGTCCTGAACGGTGTAGCTGAAGGTGTCGAATGCGACGGCACCTTGCGCCAGAGAATCAAACTGGCCGCTCGGATCGTAGTGGACGCCGCCGTTGCCGTTGAGCGTCACGCTCCCCTTGGTACCGGTTGCGTCGACGGAGAGCAACGAGAGCATGTCTCCGGCGTCAACGTCGGTGTCGTTGGCGATGAGATCGGCCTTGGAAATGTTGATCGCCGTATTTTCATCGGTGAGGGCGCCATCGTTCTGCGCCAGGGGCGCATCGTTGACGCCGGTCACTTTCACCGTCACGATGGCGGTGTCGGTGGCGCCGAACTCGTCCTGCACGGTGTAGCTGAAGCTGTCGAACGCGAAGGCGTCCTGCGCCAGGGACTCGAACTGGCCGTTTGGATCATAGCTGAACGTGCCGTCGGCATTCAGCACCACGCTTCCTTTTGTTCCGCTGGTATCGAATGACTGCACCGAGAGGACGGCCCCGGCGTCGACGTCGGAGTCATTGCTCAGCGCGCTGATGAGCAGCGCCGAGTCCTCGTTGGTCAGGGCGCTGTCGCCGGCCGCTACCGGCACGTCGTTCACCGGGTCCACCGTGAGCATCACCGTGGCGACGTTCGAATCGGACGATCCGTCGTTTACCTTGAAGGTAAATTGGTCGGCGCCGTTGAAGTTTGCATCCGGCGTGTAGGTGAAGTTGCCAAACTCGTCCACTACCACCGTTCCGTGCAGCGGGCCGTCGACGATGAGGAACTCAAGCGGGTCACCATCCGCGTCGGTGGCACCAAGTAAGCCCCCAAACACCGTGTCTTCATTTCCCTGCGCGGCGCTGTTGCTCGCTACCGGCGCGCTCCCGCCGACGCCCAGGAAGTCGTCGGCAGTGAGAGCAAGGCCGCGACTGTCTTTCAGCTCGATCTTGAGGTCGGCTATGCCATTGCCGGTTATGTCGGCAAAGACGAAAGTACTGGAGCCCGAGTTTGAGTACCAGGCTCCATTCGCCAGGGCGGTTTTCCCCCCCCAGGCGAGATTGACTGAATCGAGAAGCGCGGAGAGGTCGATCGTGTCCCTGCCCTGCATGAAATCCAGGATGCGGTCCCACGAGGACGTATCCGAATCCGACGCGCTCAGGTAAACGAACAGATCGCTGCCCGATCCGCCCTCCAGTTCGTCCGCGCCGTCGCCGCCGATCAGGGCATCGTTGCCGCTGCCGCCCTCGAGCTCGTCATTGCCGGAGCCGCCGAACAGGAAATCGTTGCCGGAGCCGCCCTCCAGCTCGTCGCTGCCGGAGCCGCCGTTCAGCGTATCGTTGCCGCTGCCGCCGGCGAGCTTGTCGCTGCCGGAATCGCCGGACAGAGTGTCATCGCCTGCGCCGCCGGAAATCTTGTCGGCCGTGCTCGTGCCGACCAAATTGTCGCTACCGCTGGTGCCGTTTATCGTGCTCATGCTTTTTTCCCCCGTTTGAATCAAGAAGTTGGCCCGTCCCGGGCAGTGTCGTCTTGGCCAGTTTTCCGCAACTTCCGTGCCATTTTTTTCACTCCTGATTCAGGTACCAAAACACTCAAATAAGCAACTGATATAGATGGAGTTTTCACGTTTTGGTCCGATGCAGGCCGCGCGGAATAAGTCACGGTCAAGAAAGGCGGACGCTTGCCCGGAAACGACTTCTCGACACAGGCTGCCCAAGCGTGATTTTCTTCACGTATCGTGAGGGCACGAACTGAGGGGAAATGGAACATGGTACGGACCCGTTTCGCACCGAGCCCGACCGGCTATCTGCATATCGGAGGGGCGCGCACGGCGCTCTTTTGCTGGGCCTACGCGAAGCGGCACGGCGGCACTTTCATCCTGCGCATCGAGGACACGGACCGCGAGCGCTCCACGCGGGAATCGGTCATGGCGATCCTCGAAGCCATGCAATGGCTCGGGCTCGACTACGAGGGTCCCCATTCGCAAATGGACCGCCTGGAGCGCTACCGCGCGGTCGCGGAGCAGTTGATCAGGAAGGACCAGGCCTATTACTGCTACGCCAGCCGGGAGGAGCTCGACGCGATGCGCGAGCAGCAGCGGGCGCGGGGCGAGAAGCCGCGTTACGACGGCCGCTGGCGGCCGGAAAAGGCAAAGCGCGCCGGCCTGAAGCCGCCTGCCGGCGCGGCGCCGGTGGTGCGCTTCCGCAACCCGGAGGAGGGCGAGGTCACGTTCGACGATCTCGTGAAAGGCCCGATCACGGTCGCGAACGGCGAGCTCGACGATCTCGTGCTGCTGCGCGCGGATGGCATCCCCACCTACAACTTCGGCGTGGTGGTGGATGACATCGACATGGCGATCACCCACGTCATCCGCGGCGATGACCACGTCAACAACACGCCGCGCCAGGTCAACATCTACCAGGCGCTGGGGGCGACGCTGCCCAAGTTCGCGCACGTGCCGATGATTCTCGGCGCGGACGGCGAGCGCCTGTCCAAGCGCCACGGCGCGGTCAGCGTCATGCAGTATCGGGACGACGGCTACCTGCCGGAAGCGCTGGTGAACTACCTCGCGCGGCTCGGCTGGTCGCACGGCGACGAGGAGATGTTCTCGCGCGAGCAGCTCGTCGCATGGTTCGACCTGGAGCACATCAGCCAGTCGCCGGCGCGCTTCAACCCGAAGAAGCTCGCCTGGCTCAACGCGCAATATCTCAAGAGCACGGACGACGCGCGGCTCGCCGCGCTCGCCGCGCCGTTTCTCCAGAGGGACGGCTGCGATCCGGGGAAAGGCCCGCCGCTCACGCGAGTCGTCGCGCTGCTCAAGGAGCGCGCCAACACCATCGAGGAGCTGGCCGATGCGGCCGTGTATTTCTATCGGGCGCTCGAGCCTTCGGAAGAGCTCAGAGCGCGGCACTACACAGCGGACATCAGGCCGGCGCTTGCGGAATTGAGAGAGCGGCTCGCGAGGATCGAATGGAAACGCGAAGCGATCGGCGAGGCGTTGAAGGGCGTCGTCGCGGCCCGCAAGCTCAAGCTGCCGAAAATCGCGATGCCGCTGCGCGTGATGTTGACAGGCGAGGCGCAGACGCCTTCAATCGACGCGACGCTCGAGCTGATCGGTCGCGACGAGGTGCTCGCGCGCATGGAAAAGCAGCTGCAAGCCTTTCCGGAATAACGGTTTTGTTTACAGGGCGGGGGAGCGGCGTTTATAATGCGCGCTCTCTCGTGGGGGTATAGCTCAGCTGGGAGAGCGCTTGCATGGCATGCAAGAGGTCACCGGTTCGATCCCGGTTACCTCCACCAGCAAAACCCTTCAGTCGCACGCAGTCCCCATCGTCTAGAGGCCTAGGACATCGCCCTTTCACGGCGGTAACCGGGGTTCGAATCCCCGTGGGGACGCCAAATCTACTGCTTCCGGCGCTCGCATTCATCGGCTTCCCGCTGGCAGAAGTCCTGGCAGCTCTGTAATGCCGAAGTGTCGGTTCTCGTCCGCCGGCAATTCTTCTGACAGTCCGCGTAGGCGCCGCGGCACGTGGGAGCGTTGTCTTCTTCAGTGACGCCCTTGTAGGCGTAGTAGAGCACCACTGCGATAGCTCCCACGATGATCAGCGCCCCGAAAAGCCCCAAGCCCCGCTGCAGATGCCCCACTGAATTCACTCCCCGTGTAGAATGATGCGCGACGGTCACGGACGATCCTCCGCGGCCCCCCATAGAACATGAAGAAGATACAGGATCGAGATCCGCCAGGGGAGAAGGTGCGCGGCTGGCGTTCGCTGAATGCGGCGAACTGGCTTGCCGCTTTCGTGAGCCTTTTTCCGGCCCTGCTATCGCACGCCCAGGAAGACCTCCATCGCGCTGTCCCGCCCCCTGGCAGGGCATTGGTATTCGTTTATCGCGTCGATCGCAATCCGGTGGCCGCGCAGGTGCCGGTGGTCGTGAACAGGGAGCCGGTCGGCGCCTTGGCGAACGGCACCTTTGTCACGGCGACCGTCAGTCCGGGAAGAACG
>JBOIEM010000248.1:0-9781 GCA_050741115.1 Burkholderiales bacterium | reverse complement strand
TCGGCAAGACGGTCGGCTTCGCCGGCGACCACTTGACCGGAACGCAGATGGCCGCCGCCCTCGCCAAGGAGCTGGAGCAGCCCGTTTCCTACAATCCGATGTCGCCTCAGCAGTACCGCCAGCTCGGAACCCCCGGCGCCGATGAGCTCGGCAACATGTTCCAGTACATGCAGGAGTTCGAGTCGGAGTTCTGCGCTACGCGCAACCTGGATTCGGCGCGCGCGCTGAATCCCTCGCTGCAGTCCTTCGGCGGCTGGCTCTCGAGGAACAAGGAACGCATTCCGCGCTCGTAGCGCAAGAACAATCAGGTAAACTCATTGCGACTCACCGGAGGGGCGGGTAAATGAGAACAAGAAGGTGCTGGTACAGGGGCGTGGCGGCAGCGGGAATGGCCGCTTTTCTGGCCGCGTGCGCGGCCCAGATGGACAAGCCCCAGGTCGCCGACGAGGCGATCCATGTCGGCAGCAACGATCTGGGCGGGGTGGTCAATGGCGCGAAAGGTCCCGAAGCCGGCGTCTGGGTGATCGCGGAGACCACCGACTTGCCCACCCGGTTCACGAGGATCGTGGTCACCGACGGACGCGGGCGCTACCTCATGCCCGACCTTCCGCAGGCAAACTACAGCGTCTGGGTGCGCGGCTACGGCCTGGTGGACTCGCCCAAGGTGCGCACCGTGCCCGGGAAGCTCCTGAACCTGACCGCGGTCGAGGCGCCGAGCGCGGCCGCGGCGGCGGAATACTATCCCCCGATCTACTGGTATTCCATGCTCAGGATACCCGCCAAGTGGGAATTTCCCGGCACCGGACCGAAGGGCAACCGTATCGAACCGGGCATCCGGACGCAGGCCGAGTGGCTGAACACCGTCAAGACCAACGGCTGCATGTCCTGCCACGCGCTCGGCACCAAGGGCACGCGCACGATTCCCAGGGACTTCGCCCACATGAAATCCACCGAGGCCTGGGCGCGGCGCATCACCTCGGGGCAGGCGATGACCCAGATGATCAACGCGACCAACCGGATCGGCTTCGAGCGGGCGATCGGGCTGTGGGCCGACTGGACCGACCGCATCGCCGCCGGCGAGCTGCCGTTCGCCCGGCCCGAGCGGCCGCAGGGCGTCGAGCGCAACGTCATGCTGACCCTGTGGGACTGGAGCACGCCCACCGGCTATATGCACGACCTGATCTCGACCGACCGCCGCAAGCCGACGGTCAATGCCAAAGGCAGGCTCTACGGGGCACCCGAGAACAGCACCGACCTGTGGCCGGTGCTCGACCCGGTGCGGCACACCGCGACCCACGTGAAGCATCCGGTGCGCGACCCGAAGACGCCGTCCCACCGGACCGATCCCATGGCGCCCTCGCCGTACTGGGGAGCGCAGCCGATCTGGGACAGCCAGACCAGCACGCACAACCAGATGATGGACGAGCGGGGCCGGGTCTGGGCCGCGGCGCGGATCCGCCATCCGAAAAACAATCCGGACTACTGCAGGAAAGGCGGCAGCCACCCTTCAGCGAAAGTGTTCCCGCTGAACAGCGCGTCGCGTCACCTCTCCATGTACGACCCGGCGTCGGACAAGTGGACGCTGATCTCGACCTGCTTCCCGACGCATCACCTGATCTTCGCGGAGGATGCGAACAACACCGTGTGGACCTCGAGCGGGGTCGGCGGCCTGAACGTCGTCGGCTGGCTCGACCGCAAGCTGTTTGAGGCGACCGGCGACGAGGCGCGTTCGCAGGGCTGGACGCCGTTTGTCCTCGACACCAATGGCAACGGCAGGCGCGACGAATGGGTCGAGCCCAAGGCGCCGGTGGACCCGAGCAGGGACAAGCGGGTCGCGATCAACCTCTACTCGGTGGCCGTCAACCCGGTCGATGGATCGGTCTGGGGGACTTCGCTCGCGCCGTTCCCCAGCTACGTTGTCCGCGTCGCTCCCGGGCCTGACCCGACCCATACCGCGCTCACGGAAATCTACGAGCCGCCGTTCCCCGCCTACGGCGCGCGCGGCGGCGACATCGACCGCAACGGCGTGTTCTGGGCGTCCTTCTCGAGCGGACACCTCGGGAGCTTCGACCGCAGCAGATGCAAGGGGCCGTTGAACGGGCCGAACGCGACCGGCAAGCACTGCCCCGAGGGTTGGACGCTCTACCGCTTCCCCGGGCCGCAGTTCCGCGACGTGCAGGACGACGGCAGCGCCGAGGCGAGCTATTACGTCTGGGTGGACCAATACAACATTCTCGGGCTGGGCGCGAACGTGCCGATCGCCACCGGCAACATGAGCGACGCCTACTTCGCGCTGGTGCGGGGCAGGTTCGTCACCATCCGCGTCCCCTACCCGATGGGGTTCTTCGCCAAGTGGGCGGAAGGGCGCATCGACGATCCCCGGGCGGGCTGGAAGGGACGGGCGCTGTGGGCGACCTACTCCACCCGGACGGTGTTCCACGTCGAGGGCGGAACCGAGAACCGGCCCCGGGTGGTGAAGTTCCAGCTGCGTCCCGATCCACTTGCTCGGTAGCCGCCGCGGACCCGATGGTGCGTGGCTGATCGCGCGACGCACGTGCTCATCGCCGGTGCGGGCCCGGTCGGGCTCGCGCTCGCGATCGATCTCGGATTGCGCTCGGTCCCCTGCATCGTCGTGGAGCAGCACGACCGGGTCGGACTGAAACCCCGCGCGAAGCTGACGAACGTCCGCTCGAGGGAGCTGCTGCGCCGCTGGGGCGTCGCGGATGAGCTGCGCCGCGCCTCACCCCTGCCGCCGGACTACCCCGCGAACATCGTGTTCGCGACGCGGCTGAACGGCTACACGCTTGCGCGCGTCGAGAACGCCTTCCATTGCGCGCCTGCGCGGAGCGATCTCTACTCCGAGCCCGGCCAGTGGGTCCCGCAATACACGCTGGAAGAGGTGCTGCGGCAGCGCGCGGCCGGCCTGCCCGGGATCGAAGTCCGCTTCGACTGCCGCCTGGAGAGGATCGCGCAGGACCACGAAGGCGTTTCCGCGGAAGTCGAGGATGTGAAAACCGGGGCGCGCACTACCGTCCGCGCGAAGTATCTGATCGGTGCGGACGGCGCAGGCAGCACGGTTCGCGCGCTGCTCGGCATCGCCATGCGGGGCGACGGCGCGCTGGCGCCGAACCTCAACGTGGTCTTCCGCGCCCCGGCGCTTGCCGGCATGCACGACAAGGGCCCCGCCGTCCAGTACTGGATGGTCAACCGTGAGCTCCCCGCCTACTTCGGGCCTCTCGATCGCCACGGGCTCTGGTTCCTCATCGCCCCGCGTCTTCCCGAGGGCGTGGATCCCGGCGGACTCGACGCCCGGGAAGTGGCGTGGCGCTCGAGCGGCCTTCGGTTCGACCTCGAAATCGTCCACGTGGACCCGTGGACGGCGCAACGACTGATCGCCGAGCGCTACGGCGCGGGGCGCGTGTATCTCGCGGGCGACGCCTGCCACCTGCACCCGCCCTCCGGCGGCCACGGCATGAACATGGGCATCGCCGACGCGGCCGACCTCGGCTGGAAGCTCGCGGCCACGCTCCAAGGCTGGGGCGGCCCGCACCTGCTCGGCACCTACGAGATCGAGCGCAGGCCGCTGCATCAACGGGTCATCCGCGAGGCGGTCGAGAACTACGAGCTGGTGGGCGATCGCCTCGCGCGCGACGGCATCGAGCAGCCGGGACCCGAGGGCGAACGGGTGCGCAGAGAGGTGGGCGAGATCATCCTGAAAGGCAAGCTGCACGAATTTCGCAGCCTCGGCATCGTGCTCGGCGGCTGCTACCGGGATTCGCCGGCCATCATTCCCGACGGCACGCGGCCGCCGCGCGAGCAGGTCGCGGAATACGAGCCTTCCGCCTGTCCAGGCTGTCTTGCGCCGCATTTCTGGATGCAGAATGACACATCGCTCTATGACCACTTCGGCGCCGGCTTCACGTTATTGGCCGGCCAGGACGCTCCGTCTACGGAGATTTCCCGCCTCCAGGGCGCTGCGGCACAGCGCAACGTGCCGTTGAAGGTCGTCACGCTGGCGGATGCGCGATTTTCCGCGCACTACCAGGCCCGGTTCGCCCTGGTGCGGCCCGATTACCATGTCGCCTGGCGCGGCGACCGGTTGCCGCGGGATCCGCTCGATCTCATCGACCGCGCGCGGGGGGGACCATGAAAATAGACCTCTTCAATCACGTGATGCCCCTGCGCTACCTGGAGCTGATGAAGGTCCACTTCAAGGACCCGGGCATCATCAAGCGCATGGGAAGCCTGCGCATGCTGTGGGACATCGAAGCGCGCGTCGCCATGCTCGAGCAGTGGCCCGACGTGCGCCAGGTGCTGACCCTCTCGCTGCCGGGGCCGGAGCTGGTCGGCGGGCCGGAGCTCTCCCCCGAGCTCGCGCGCATCGCCAACGACGACATGGCGGCGATGTGCGAGCGCTGGCCGCGGAAATTTCCCGCGTTCGTCGCCTCGCTTCCCATGAACAACGTGCCGGCCGCGCTGGAGGAGATGGATCGCGCCATCACCCGGCTCGGCGCGCGCGGCGTGCAGGTGCTCACCAGCGTCAACGGCCGCCCGCTCGACGAGCCGGAGTTCTTCCCCGTGTTCGAGCGCATCACGAAGCACCATGACCTGCCGGTCTGGATGCATCCGGCGCGCCCGGTGACGCGCGCCGATTACGCCAACGAGCAGAAATCGAAGTACGAGATCTGGCAGGTGCTCGGCTGGCCGTTCGAGAGCAGCGTGGCGATGGCGCGCATCGTGTTCTCCGGCCTCTTCGACCACCTGCCCGGCCTGCGCGTGATCACCCATCACTGCGGCGGCATGATTCCCTACTTCGCCGGGCGCGCCGAGACCCTGTGGGCGCAGCTCGGCAGCCGCACCGCCGACGAGAACTACGAGGAGCTGCTGAAGCGCATGGCGAAGAAGCCGATCGAGTACTTCAGGATGTTCTACGGCGACACCGTGCTCGGCGGATCGGCGTCGGCGCTGCGTTGCGGCCTCGACTTCTTCGGCGCGGACCGGGTCGTGTTCGCAAGCGACTGCCCGTTCGACCCGGAGGGCGGGCCGATGTACATCCGCGAGGGCATCCGCTCGATCGAGAAGCTGAAGCTCCCCGCGGCGGTCCGGCGCAAGATCTACTCCGGCAACGCGTTGAAGCTCCTGCGCATGCCGCAGGAAAAAAAGATCGCGCGCCGCCCGGCGCGAGGAAACAAGCGTTAACGACCTTCAGAACCTGGAGGTCACGCCGAATTTCACTCCTGGTACGAGGTGTCCATCCTTTCCAGCATCCTCAGCAGCGCCTTCCATTCCGGCCGCCTGGGCTTGTACGGCAGCGCCTTGAACTGGGCGGCGGTTTTTTCCGCCATGCCTGCCGCGGGAACGCGGAGCTTCGCGCCGCCCGCCATCGCGGCGATCTGCGTCTGGCACGCCCGCTCGAGGTAATACATCAGGTCGAAAGTTTCGGGAATCGAGGCGCCGCAGACGAGCAGCCCGTGGTTGCGGAGGATCATCGCTTTCCGGTCGCCGAGATCGCGCACGAGCCGCGCCTGCTCGTCGAGCTCGAGCGCGAGCCCCTCGTAGTCGTGGTAGGCGATGCCGTTCCAGAACCGCATCGCGTGCTGGGAAATCGGCAGCAGCCCCTCCTCCTGCGCCGAGACCGCGATCCCGGCCTGCGTATGCGTATGCATCACGCACGCGACGTCGGGCCGCGCGCGGTGCACCGCGCTGTGGATGACGTAGCCCGCGCGGTTGAAGCCGAAGCCCGTCGGATCCTCGACGACCTCCCCGTCGAGCGTGACCTTCACCACCGTGGACGCGGAGATCTCGTCCCACATCTGGCCGAAGGCGTTGATCAGGAAATGGTGGGCCGGTCCGGGCACGCGCGCCGAGATGTGCGTGTAGATGAGATCGGTCATGCGAAAGTGCGCGGCCAGGCGGTAGCACGCCGCCAGGTTGACGCGCGTCTCCCACTCCTCCGCGCTCACCCGCTCCCGGAGCGGCGCTTTGACCAGATTGCGGACTTTGGAAGTCATTCGAGTTTCCGTGAGTGGCGCGCCGTAATCGCCTCGGGTTCTGTATATCATAGTATCCGCTCATCCGGCTCCTGCAACAGTTGCCCTCCCGATAGCGCCCGCCATGGAAACACCACGCTACGAAACAGCCCTCGTCGTCGGCGCCGGGAGCGGACTCAGCGCCGCGGTTACCCGGCTGTTCTCGCGGGAAGGCATGAAAGTCGCGCTCGCGTCGCGCAACCCCGGAAAGCTCGCTCCGCTGTGCGCGGAGACGGGGGCGCGCGCTTTCGCGTGCGACGCCGTCCGTCTGGATCAGGTGCGGCGCCTCTTTTCGGAGGTGGAGGGCACGCTGGGCGAGCCGGACGTCGTGGTCTACAACGCCAGCGCGCGATCGCGCGGCCCGCTCGTCGAGCTCGATCCGGGGGAAGTCGAGCGCGCGCTGGCCGTGACCGCCATGGGCGGCTTCCAGGTCGCGCAGGAGGCGGCGCGGCGCATGCTCGCGAGGAAGCGCGGCGCGATCCTCTTCACCGGCGCTTCCGCAAGCGTCAAGGGTTATCCCCAGTCGGCGCCGTTCGCCATGGGCAAGTTCGCCCTGCGCGGCCTCGCCCAGAGCATGGCGCGCGAGCTTGCGCCGCAGGGAATACACGTCGCGCATTTCGTCATCGACGGCGGTATTGCCCGCGCGGGCCGGGCCGCGCCCTCGGACGCCCCCGACGCGTTGCTCGATCCCGACGCCATTGCGGCGAACTACCTTCACGTCCTGCGCCAGCCCCGCAGCGCCTGGACCTGGGAGATCGAGCTGCGGCCGTGGGTCGAGAAATTCTGACCGGAGGCGCGACCATGGCCCTGGGCAAACACAGGATCGAGTACGAGGTGCTGGAAGGATGGGACCGCCTGCCCGAGGGCTGGAGCTACGTCGAGGTCGCGGGCGTCGCCTGCGACTCGAGCGACCGCGTCTACGTGTTCAACCGCGGTGCGCATCCCGTGATCGTGTTCGACAAGGAGGGCCGCTTCCTCAATGCCTGGGGCGAGGGACTCTTCAAGAATCCCCACGGCATCTTCATCGACCGCGACGACCGCCTGTGGCTCGCCGACGACAAGGACCACACGGTCCACAAGTTCACGCCCGACGGCAGGAAGCTGATGACGTTGGGCGAGTCGGGAAAAGCGGCGGATACGGGCTACAAGATCGGCGTCAGCCCCGTGCTGCGCGCCGCCGGACCGTTTCACCGCGTCACCAACGTCGCCGTGCTCCCTGGCGGCGACCTGTACATCGCGGACGGCTACGGCAACGCCCGCGTCCACAAATTCTCAGCCGACGGGAAGCTACTCTTCTCCTGGGGCGAGCCGGGGCGCGGGCCGGGACAGTTCATCCTCCCCCACGGCATCGCGGTGGACAGCGCGGGGCTGGTGTACGTGGCGGACCGCGAGAACTCACGGGTGCAGGTGTTCAATCCCCGGGGCGAGTACCTGCGCGAGTGGACGTTCCTCAATCGCCCCTACGACATCTTCATCGACGAGCAGGACCGGCTGCACATTGCGGAGGGCGGCTTCCTCAATTACATGCACAAGCGGGCGGAGGGGCCTTTGCCCGGCCACGACCAGACGATTATCTATCCGCCCGAAGGCCACTCCCCCATCGCCCGCGTCACGGTCTGCGAGCCGGATGCGACCATCGTCTCCCAGATCGGCGGCGAAAACCCCATCCTACCGGGCAATTTCATCGCGCCGCATGGCATCTGGGCGGACCACCGGGGCGATCTCTACGTCGGCGAGGTCGTGGTCCAGTCCGGCGCGGTCAAGCGCATGGCGCCGCTCACGCCGCACGCCTTCCAGAAATTCCGCCGCCGCGCGGGGTAGCTCAGCGCGCGGACGCGGTGAGCTGGGCGTTCACGATGCTGTCGTAGCCGCTTTCCGGATTGAGCAGGCCCCAGTCGGTCATCCACGCCTGCAGGTGCTCGTACTCCTCGCGCGTGTAGGGGCGCGGCGCGACGTAGCGGAAGCGGGGAAGATAGAAATCGTTTTCGGTGAGCTTCATCACGTCCACCGGCACTTCGCGGATCATGTACTTGAGGTAGGGCCGGATATTCTCGTTGATCCTTCCCACCGCCTTGAGGATCGCGCGGTTGATCGCGGCGTACATTTCGGGGTCCACGTCGGGAGTAGCCACCTCGGCGCCCTCGTAGAACGCCTCGCAGACGATCTTCAATCCCTTCTTCGCCGCGACCGTGATCCACGGCTCCATCACCGCGGCGGCCTCGACCTTGCCCTCCTCGAGAAAACGCAGGCGCTGCTTGGGACCGCCGACGTGCACGGCCCGCACCTCGTTCTTGCCGAGCATGGCGCCGCCGAGCATGGACAACGTGATGTAGTGGGATCCCGCGTGGAAGTTCACGGCGACAGTCTTGCCGCGCAGGTCCTGCGGCACATTGTACGGCGAGTCGGCGCGCACGACGATGGCCTGCGTGGCGACGGCGGCGCGCTTGCTGATCACCTTGACGTTGCGCGCGCTGTCCTGCGTGCGGCGGATCTGCCCCCACTCGCACGCGCGGTACATGCAGAACTCGCCCTTCTCGATGCCCTCGTGCCAGCCGTAGGACTTCACCAGCCGGTGGTCCTCGATCGGCTTCGAGGGAACCTCCTTGTCGCGGTCGCGCCCCGAGCCGGCGGGGACGAGCTCGACGTCGTAACCTTCAGCGGTGAAGTAACCCTCCTCCTTCGCGACGTGATAGGGCAGAGAGAAAACCGCGTTGTTGACTTCGATCCGGGTCTTCTTGAGCGCCATGGACCACTCCTTCAGAACGCGATGCGATCTTGCGGCTTCATGCTACGCCCGCCACGGGGCAATATCAATCGACGGCTTTCGTGCGAAAATGATTCCGCTCTGGAATATTCCCGGGGCGTTCAGCGGACCTGTTTCTCTTTCTCACGGGAGCACGCACATGGCAATCCATAAGGAACACAAGGAATTTTTCAAGGTCGACCTCGGCAAGGGCTGGGAGACGCCGGAGGGATATCCGCGCGGCATCGAGCAGCAGATCCTCGCGGGCTCCCTCGACGAGAGGGCGAAACGCGGCCACCGTACGCGCCACCTTCGCTTTGCGCCCGGGGTCTACACGACGGAGCCTTTCGTACACGATTACTGGGAGGAAGTCTATCTCCTGTCCGGCGATTTGATCGTCGGCAGCGACCGGAACGGCCGCGGCGGGGTAAAGTTCGCGCCCAACACCTACGCGTGCCGGCCGCCGGGCACCCCGCACGGGCCGTTCAAGTCGGACGGCGGCTGCCTGCTGCTCGAGATCCATTATTTCGACGAGTAGCATTCAGCCACGAGCGATGAGCTCGGAGCTGAGAGCTGACAGCTGATGCTGCGCGTCGCCGTTCCTGACCTGGTATCGCCGTCCTACTTCCCGGCGATCGCCGCAGTCGAGCTGGGCTGCTTTGAGCGGGAGGGGCTCGACGCCACGATCGAGCTGTTGTTCCCGGTCACCCGGACCTACAAGGAGCTGCGCGACGGCCGTCTCGACTTCGTGGCCGGCGCCGCGCACGCGCCGCTCTACGCGTTCACGAACTGGCACGGATGCAAGCTACTCGCCGCGCTGTCGCAGCACATGTACTGGTTTCTGGTCCTGCGCAGGAACATCGCCGCCAGACGCGGCGACCTGGGGGCGCTGAAGGGACTTCGCATCGGGGCGGCGCCCGGCCCGGTGGACGGCCTGAAGCGCATGCTGCTCGAATCCAGTATCGACCCCGAGCGCGATGTGACAATCGGACCGGTGCCTGGCAGCGCG
>JBOIEM010000247.1:0-4178 GCA_050741115.1 Burkholderiales bacterium | reverse complement strand
GCGAATAGACGTAGCACGGCGTGCCGTAGCGCTCCGCGACGCGCGCGAGCGGCACGGCCTCGGCGTGGAGCTCGCCGTTACGGTAGTCGAAGTGGCTCACGGCTCACTCGCGGGCTTCTTGTCGTTTTCCGCCGGCGGGGGCTTCGGCGCCGTCGTCTTTTCGCCGGGCTTCGGCTTGGGCAGCGCGAGCGGGGTCTTGTAGCCGCATCCCGCGAGCAGCACGGCAACGGCGATCAGCAGAGTGAGGGGGTGCATGGGCAAGGAATGGTAAGCGCTAAGCGGTAAGCAGTAAACGCCAATCGGGAACCGCGGCTCGCCTTATACCGTAATTGCCTGCATACTGCTCACCGCTCACGAGTCACGGTTCCCGGCTGTTGGCGTCCTGACTCCGGAACGCGGGCGCTTCGATCACGCGAAAGCCATCGGTTACCCGGCTTGGAGCACGAACGTGCAACGCTGCCATTCGGACGATGTCCGGCATCGACCTTGAACCTATCGTCAAGCTGGCGCAGAGCGGCGAGCTTGAGGCCGCCAGCCGGGCCTGCGACTCGGCGCTGAACGCCGAGCCCGACAACCCGGAGCTTGTCCACCTACGCGGGCTTCTGTTCACGCTCTCGGGCAAGCCCGGCGAAGCAATACCGTTCATTCGCCGGGCAATCACGAGCAGTCCCAAGCCGAAATACTGGTCCAACCTGGGGAACGCGTTGGCGGCATCCGACCGCATCGAAGAGGCCGAGCGCGCTTTCCGGAAAGCGATCAAGCTGGACGCGAACTTCGGCGATGCATGGTTCAACCTCGGCAGGCTCCTGCTTCACTGCGGGCGTGTCCCGGAAGCGGCCGGGGCTCTGGAGCGGGTGACCCGGCTCAATCCCGCCGATGGCGAGGCATGGAAGATAGTGGGGGACACCTATCAGAAGTTTGCACAGTTCGTCGAGGCGACCGGCGCATATCTCAAGGCGTTCGAGTTGAACCCCCGCAATCCCAATATTGCGGCCCTGACTGCCGACTGCCTGGAACGGGAAAACCGCCTGGACGAGGCACGGCGGTTGGCCGAAATCGCCTTGACCATCCAGCCGGGACACGGTGTCGCCAGTCTGGTCATGGCCGTTCTCGAACGGCGCGCAGGCCGGCCGGCGGATGCCCGGGCACGGTTGTTCGCGATGCCCGACTCCGGCCTGCCTCTGCGCCTTCAGGCGCGGCGGGAACACGAATTGGGAGTGCTGGACGATCGGGCCAGCTCGCACGAGTCGGCCTACGCACATTTCGCACGGGCCAAGGCATTGCAGGCGAGCCTTCCGGACGCCGATCAAGCGGATGGTCGGCGTTATCTGGCCAGATTGGAGCGCTTGATCGAAGCCGATTATTCCTGGCTCGCCGAGCGTAGGGACACTCCCGACGACGGCATGGCCGAGCCGGTATTCATCGTCGGTTTTCCGCGCTCCGGCACCACGTTGCTTAACCAATCGCTGAACGGGCACCCGGAGCTGCACGTAATGGAAGAGACCCCCGTGCTGGCGGTTCTCGAGCGGCGGCTGACGGACATGCAAATCGCCTATCCCACGGGATTGGCCGGGCTCACGGACGCGCAAGTCGGCGCCCTTCGGCTCCAATACTTCGATTTTGTCCGGCTGGCCCACCCGAACTGGGATGGGAGGAAGCGCCTGGTCGACAAGCTTCCCCTCAATATTGGGCGCCTGCCCCTGGCCGCGCGTCTCTTTCCCCGGGCGCGGGTGGTGCTCGCGCTGCGCCATCCCTACGACGCCTGCCTGAGCGGGTTCATACAGCTCTTTGAAGGCAATGACGCCATGGCCAATTTCTTCGATCTCCGGTCCGCGGCTCTGATGTATGACCGGGTCTTCGCGTTGTGGGAAAAGGTGAGCGCGGCCATGCCCCTGCCCTGGATGCCGCTGAAGTACGAGGAGCTGATTGTCGACCCGGAAAACCAGATGCGCGCGTTGATCGGGTTTCTCGGGCTGCCGTGGACGACGGCGCTCCTCGATCACACCAGCACTGTCGCAAAGCGCGGGCGCATCAACACGCCCAGCTATCAGCAGATCGCCCGGCCACTCCACCGTGAATCCCTCGGGCGGTGGGTTTATTACGCGCGGCATTTCGAGCCGCTGGAGCCACTGCTGCGGCGACATCTCAAGGCCTGGGGGTACGAGGCGACGCCGCCGTCCGTCGGAGAAAAGGCGTGATACGTGCTTACCGGTCGCCGCCCTCCGTGCCGATGCGCTGCATCTCGCCCTCGATCCAGTCCTCCACCCTGCGGTTGAGCTCGCCGGGGGCAAGCTGGCGGGAATCGATCGGCGCGCCGATGCTTACCGTCACCAGTCCGGGCCGCTTGACGAACGCGCGCCGCGGCCACAGCTCGCCGGCGTTGTGCGCGACCGGCACCACCGGCGTTCCGGTCTTGACCGCGAGCCAGGCGCCGCCGACCTGATACTTGCCGCGGCTGCCGGGCGCAACGCGCGTGCCCTCGGGAAAGATCACGATGCAGTAGCGGCGCGCCAGGCGCTCCCGCCCCTGCTCGAGCAGCTGGGTGAGCGCGCGCGGACCGGCCGCGCGGTCGATGGCAATCGGCGCGAGCATCGCCAGGCCCCAGCCGAAGAACGGGACCCACAGCAGCTCGCGCTTCACCACCCAGACCTGCTGCGGGAAGATCGCCTGGAACGCGAGCGTTTCCCACGCCGACTGGTGCTTGGCGAGCACAATGTAGGGCGGCGGCGGCAGGCGTTCCGCGCCGAGCACGCGGTAGCGGATGCCGAGAATCGACTCGGCGCCGGTGAGCATCAACCGCGACCACGCGGTGATGAAGCGATAGCGGAATGCCGCCGGAAGCGGGAAAAGCGCGAGCGCGAGGACGGCGAATACGGGAGTGATGACGAGCTGATAGAGCGCGTAGAGCGACGACCGCAGGAGAGCAGTCATCGAACGAGTGGCTTCACCGCGTCGGCGAGATCGGCGTAGACCCGGGTGTTCGGGGGCAGCCCGCCCTCGCGCTGCGTCTGCGCGCCCTTGCCGGTCAGCACCAGGATCGGCTGCGCGTCGACCGCCGCCGCGGCCTGCAGGTCGCGCAGCGCGTCGCCGATGCACGGCACGTCCTTCAGGCTCGCGTTGAAGCGCCGGCCGACGTCCTCGAGCAGCCCCGGCTTGGGCTTGCGGCAGTTGCAGTTCGCCTCCATGGCGTGCGGGCAGTAGAACACCGCGTCGATGCGCCCGCCCGCCTGGCCGACCGCGCGGTGCATCTTGTCGTGGATGGCGTTCAACGTCGCCATCTCGAACAGCCCGCGCCCGACGCCGGACTGGTTGGTCGCGACCACCACGCGATAGTCGGCTTGCGTGAGCCGCGCGATCGCCTCGAGGCTCCTCGGGATCGGCTTCCATTCGTCGGGACTCTTGATGTAGGACGGGCTGTCGTGATTGATGACGCCGTCGCGGTCGAGGATGACCAGCTTCATATCAGGCGGCGAGCTTGGACAGGTCGGCGACGCGGTTCATCTCGTTGCGAAGCTCGGCGAGCAGCGCGAGGCGGTTCTGCCGCAGCTCGCGGTCATCCACCATCACCATGACCGAGTCGAAAAAGGCATCGACCGGGCCCTTGAGGGCGGCAAAGGTCTTGAGGAATCCGGTGAAATCGCCGCGCTCGTAGAGGCCCTTGGCATTGCCGGCAGTAATTGCAAGCGCCGAATAGAGCTCGCGTTCTGCGGGCTCCTTCAACTTGTCCGAATCGGCGCTCGCGAAGGATTCGCCCTTGGCTGCTGCCTGCTTGAGTATGTTCGCCACGCGCTTGTTGGCGGCAGCAAGGCTTTCCGCTTCGGGGAGCTGGTTGAAGGCGCGGACGGCTTCCAGCTGGCGCGGCGCGAGATCGATCCGGTCCGGCCGCAGGCTGACGACCGAATCGACTTCCAGCGTCGTATAGCCGGCATCCTTCAGGTAGCCCGAAAGGCGGTCGTAGAGGAAGGATTCGAGCGCCTCCTGCGCGTCGCCCACCCGTCCGCCGTATTCCTTGAACGCCGCGCCAACCAGATCGCGCAGCGAGAGCGCAAGCCGGCGCTCGACCAGGATGCGGACGACGCCGAGCGCGGCGCGGCGCAGCCCGAACGGGTCGCGGTCGCCGGTCGGGGCCTGCCCGATGCCGAACAGGCCGGCCAGCGCATCGAGCTTGTCGGCGAGCG
>JBOIEM010000246.1:0-3863 GCA_050741115.1 Burkholderiales bacterium | reverse complement strand
TGTGGTTGATCTGGATCGCGCGGTTGCGGGCATTCCAGTCGCGCGCCGCCTTGTCCGGATCGGGAATGAGACGCTTCAAGCGCGGGTCGGGGAGACTGGTGTCACGCATCACCGCGGCGTCCACCTCTCCGTCGAGCAGCATCTTGAGCAGCTCGCGGCCCTCCGGCGCGCGCTCGACCGAGGGCGGGTCCCTGAACTCCGCCACGTGCGGCTCCTCGAACGTCACCCAGCGCACGGAGTCGAGGTTCACCCCGTAATCGCTGGCGAGGATGCCGCGCAGCCACATGCTGGTCGTGACCGAGTAGGAGCGGATGCCGACGCGGCGCCCGTTCAGGTCCTGCGGGCGCAGCTCGCCGCGCGCCTCGTTGTAGACGAGAAACGGGTGCTGGAAACGCCCGAGCACCACCGCCGGCAGCAGGACGTACGGCTTGCCGTGCGCCTTCGCCATCAGATAGGTGACGATGGCGAGCTCGGAGACATCGAACTCGAGGTCGCGCACCGCGCGCTTGAACGCGCTGGCGACCTGAGGAACATCTGCGAAATCGAAAGCGACGCGGGGCGAGGTCAGCTCGCCCCGCCGCAGCGCCCGGGTGTTCGGGTAATCCCCGAGCAGCGTTTTCAAACGCGTCGCGCCCATGGATATATCACTGGGGCGGGATGCCCGCTGCCGTGATCACCTTCGCCCACTTGGCGATTTCCGCTTCGAGATAACCGGCGAACTCATCCACGCCGCCTTTCGCAGGCTCGATCCCCAGGGCAAGGAGCCGGTCCTTCAGGTCTCGGGCGGCGAGCGCCGTTACGCTCTCGTCGCTCAGCCGCAGGACGGCCGGTCGCGGCGCGGCCGCCGGCGCCAGCATGCCATACCACGAGGTCGCATCGTAGCCGGGGAGGCCGGCTTCTGCCATGGTCGGCACATCGGGCAGCACCTCGCTCCGGCGCGTGCCCGATACGGCGATCGCGCGCATGCGTCCCTGCTGGAGCTGGGCCATGTCTGCGCCGGGCGAGCGCGATCAGCTCCTTCACTGATGTCATGGGCAGGGAAGGATGGGCGACCATGACCAGGGGCCCGTATCCCACCAGCGAGACGGGCGCGAGGTCCTTCTGCACGTCGAAGCCGAGCTGTGCGAAGAGGGAAGGCATCGCGACGGTCGCGTTTGCGAGGAGGAGCGTGTAGCCGTCAGGCGCGCTGCGGGCGACGAACTCGGAGGCGAGCGTGCTCGCGGCGCCGGGCCGGTTCTCTACCACGACCTGCTGGCCGAGCAGCCCCGAGAGCTTCTGCGCGAGCGCCCTGGCGGAAATGTCGGTCGCTCCGCCAGCGGTGAAGCCGACCACGAGGCGGACTGTGCGTGCGGGGTACTGCTGCGCCGGGCTCCCGCCGGCAAGGAGCAGGCTTGCTGCGAGCACGAGGAGCAGGGCGGCCGGCTTCATGTGTACTTCCGAATGGTATTCTGTCAGGAAACCAGCCGGGCGGGGAGCGGATTGACGCCGGGTTTTCAACGGGCAAGGCTGACCACTGCCGGCGAGAAGCTCACGCGCCGCACCTCCGCCAGGCGGTTGCCGGCGACCTCGCCCTCGACGATTTCGTAGCCCATCAGCGCGAACACCCGGCTGTCGAGGAAGATCGGCCGGGAGTTGCCGTACCAGTCCACGCAGGAGGCGCGGCAGCCGTCGTCGCCGTTCGGTTCGGCGCGCGAGTCGAGCGCGCCCAGCTCGGTCAGCCGCAGCGACTGGTTGCGCAGAAACAGGACGGCGGCCGATTCGTGGCGCAACTGGCGCGCGGCGGAGCGGTCGCCGCCGATGATCGGCAGGCCGACGATGCCGGCGGCTCCGTTCTCCGGCTTGTAGTAGAAGCCGTGGCTGCGCGTCTCGCCTTGCGCCGCGTCCTTGCGCGTATAGCGGTCCTGCACAGCGGGCGCCGCGGCGAGGCGCACGCTGGTGAAATGCAGGTCGCGCCCATCGCTTCCGATCAGCACCGCGTCGGTTCCCATCGCCTCGATCCGGTCGAGGCCGTGGGCGAGTCCGATCGCATGCGCTTTCGCGTCGCCCGCGTAGCGTACCGCGTACGCCTGCGAGTGCAGCGTCCGCTGCGCCCGGCGCCAGCCGGTTCCCGCGCCGTAGAGGAGGTAGGCGCCGACGTAGCGGTTCTGGATCGCGTGGCCGTCCGGCCTCGGCAGCGGCTTGTAACTCGCCGCCGGCGCGGTCTCCCTGCCGTCGGAGAAGCTGTCGAGGGCTACCCGCAGCAGCGCGAAATCGCCGCGGTTCGACTCGGCGGCCCACATCCAGTCGCCGCGGCCGCCGGAGCGGACCAGCACGTTCAAGTGCTGGTCCTCGCCCTCGAGGAAGGAGAACTGGTCGATCGGGCTGCCCGCGACCTTCAGCGCGGTGGGCGCGGTGCCGTCGAGGGGAATGCGGAACACGGCCGAGCCCGGCTGCGCCGCGAAGCGAGCCCGCCGCCACGGCGTCGTCCACACGTAGACGGAGCCGCCCGAGACGTAGAAGACCCGTCCCGGGGCCCCGAGCACCGCGGTGCTCTCGCAATCCACTTCGGGCCGGGCGAGGTCGCACACCGTGACCGTGTGCAGGGCGACGCCCTGGTAGGGGTCCAGCTCCTCGTCGGTGCGGTAGATGCGGGTTGCGGGCGCGATGCGCTTGAAGTCGGCGGCGGTGGCGCCGGGCCGCCAACGGCGCACGGCCGGGAAGCTCGCGAACGGGTCGCCGGCCCAGGGATTCAGGAAAAGCGGCGTGTAGAAGACGAGCTTCGATCCGATCAGCCGGCTCGCGTAATTGCGCGAGGAGTAATAGTCGTTGGAGCGCAGGTGATAGGTCGCCTGGTAGCGCAGCCTGCCGGCGGGCGAGATCTCGAACAACCCCACTTCGGTCCCGCCGCGCGCGTAGCTGTAGCCGATCACCGCGATGGTATTGCCCGAGATCAGCATCTCGTCGTACCAGGCGCCGCTGGGATCGATGCCGGCGCCGAATGCGTCGGCCGCCGACACCGGGGCGAGAGCGTCGTCGCCGATCCTGACGGTGAAGAGCCGCCCGCGCCGCAGGATGACGAGGTGGTCGCCATGCCGCTTGACGATGCCGCCTTCGTCCACGCCCGCGTGCTGCACGTTGGTGATCGAATCGGAGGCCGAGTCCGCCATCTTGGCCGCCGGCGCGGCCAGCATTACGCCTGAGCTCAGCTCGGCGGGAGCCGCAGGGCCCGCCTCGCTGAAACTGCGGCGTCCGGCCTCGGCCCGGCGCCGGTGCTCCTCCGCCCAGCGCCTGAAGAGATCGGAAATTTCCTGATCGCTCGCGAATGCCTGCAGCGTCTTCTTCGGCGCGGCCGCCGCGCCCCCGGTTGCGAGCATGATGGCGGCACAGGCGGTCGCGACCGCCAGCCGCAGCGTGACTTTCCTTGCCATGGCCTGTCTCCTCCTGGGTTGACAGCTCGGGCCTATTAACGAAGGGGGAGAGCGGATGGGGCTAAGGCGGAAGGCAGAGGGATTACCGCGGTGGCGGGGAGTGTTGACGGGCAGGTCGAGCGTCCACTATGTTCGTGATGCAACGACGGACAACAGCGGGGAGGCGCGAGTCATGGAACGAGCGGGAATGTGGGTGCTGGTGTGCGCGTGGGTCGCGACCGGGATGCCGGCGGCGCTGGCGCAGACGGGGAGGTATCCCGAGCGCCCGATTCGCCTGATCGTCCCGTGGCCGCCGGGCGGCACCGTGGACGTGAATGCGCGGATCCTGGGGCCGGCGGTGTCGAAGTCGATCGGCCAGCAGATCGTGGTGGACAACCGTGCCGGGGCCTCCGGCATCATCGGCACGGGGGCGGCGGCGCGCGAGAAGCCGGACGGCTATTCGCTCATCCTCAACAC
>JBOIEM010000245.1:0-3766 GCA_050741115.1 Burkholderiales bacterium | reverse complement strand
GGCGATGCCGTCCTCCATCTTGCTCACCTTCGACTCCAGGGCGGCCGTGGTGGGATTGCCCTGGCGCCCGTAGGCATAGCCGGGCAGCTCGCCCTTGAACACCCTCGCGAGGTCGCGCGCATCGGGGTAGCCGAACGCCACCGCAACGTGCATCGGCTTGTGCACCGAATGATGCTCGATCGGTGCTTCCAGATCGGAATGCAAAATGGCCGTGGTGAATCCCGTCTTCATGATCGCGCTCCAATAAAAAACCCGGACAGCTTGCGCCGACCGGGTTGCGCCGTCGCTTTAGCTGGATTTCTAACGCGCCCGCAAGCTGAACTTCAAATCGGCGCGAACGGAAACTTACTCCGCCATCGGGGGGTTGTCAAGAAATCCGTCAGCCGTCACTCGACGAGTTCCAGGCCGAGATCGAGCTGCGCGCTCGCTGCTTCCAGTTCCGCCATCTTGGCGCCGTCGCGCCGCTGGGCCTCCACGCCGTCGAGATATTCGCGGGTGACGTCGCCGGTGACGTAGACCCCGGAAAAGCACGAATCCTCGAAATGGGCGACCTTGGGATTCACGCTGCGAACGTCTTCGCGCAGCGCTTCGAGATCCTGGTAGATCAGCTCGTCGCAGCCGATCTCGCGTGCGATCTCGGCCTCGCTGCGGCCGCAGGCGATCAACTCCTCACGCGTCGGCATGTCGATGCCATAGACGTTGGGAAAGCGTACCGGCGGCGCTGCGGAGGCGAAGAACACCTTGCGCGCGCCCGCTTCGCGCGCCATCTGCACGATCTCGCGGCTGGTGTTGCCGCGCACGATGGAGTCGTCCACCAGCAGCACGTTCTTGCCCCGGAACTCCATCGCGATCGCGTTGAGCTTCTGCCGCACCGATCTCTGCCGGATCGACTGGCCCGGCATGATGAAGGTGCGGCCGATGTAGCGGTTCTTGATGAAGCCCTCGCGGTAGGGAAGGTTCAGCCGCTTTGAAAGCTCCATGGCGGCCGGCCGGCTCGAGTCCGGGATCGGGATCACGACGTCGATGTCGATGTGCCGGTACTGGCGCCTGATCTTCTCGGCGAGGCTCACGCCCATCCGCAACCGCGTCTCGTAGACCGAGATGCCGTCGATCACCGAGTCGGGCCGCGCGAGATAGACGAACTCGAAGATGCACGGGTTTAGCGAGACCTCGGCGGCGCACTGCTGGCTGTAAAAATGGCCGTCCTGATCGATGAAGATCGCCTCCCCGGGCGCGACGTCGCGAACCACCTGGAAGCCCAGCGAGTCGAGCGCCACGCTTTCCGAGGCGACCATGTACTCGTAGCCCTGCTCGGTCTCGACCCGCCCGAACACCAGCGGCCGGATGCCGTGGGCGTCGCGGAAAGCGAGTAGCCCGTATCCCGCGATCATCGCCACCACGGCATACGCGCCGCGGCAACGGCGGTAGACGCCGGAGACCGCGGCGAAGATGGTCGCCGGGTCGAGCTTGTAGTGGGAGGCGCCCTCCTGCAATTCGTGCGCGAGCACGTTGAGCAGCACTTCCGAGTCGGAGTTGGTATTGACGTGCCGCAGGTCCTGGCGGAACAAGTCGTTCTTGAGCTGCTCGGTGTTGGTGAGGTTGCCGTTATGGCCGAGCACGATACCGAAGGGAGAATTCACGTAGAACGGCTGCGACTCCGCCCCCGACCACGCGGAACCGGCGGTCGGATAACGCGTATGCGCGATGCCGTAAGAGCCCGTGAGCGCGCGCATGTTGCGGGTCCGGAATACGTCGCGCACCATGCCCGGCCCCTTGTGCATGTGGAAGGTCGGGCCCTCGGCCGTGACGATGCCGGCCGCGTCCTGGCCGCGGTGCTGGAGCACCAGCAGCCCGTCATAGAGCAACTGATTGACCGGGCTCCTGGCGACGACCCCGACTATCCCGCACATCGCGCTTCCTCGTGGGCTCCCGCCGCTCCTAGAACCTGATGCGTTTCGACAGGTCCGCCGGCAGCCATGCCTTGACGTACTCGGCGCAGGCTTCCAGCGGGCCGCGCAGCGCCGCGTCGCGCCACGCCGCCTGGCGCGGCAGCGAGGTGAGGCCCGCGAGCAGCACCAGGATCATCACCACCAGCAATCCCCGCGCGAGGCCGAAGACACCGCCCACCACGCGGTCCGCGGGGCCGAGCCCGACGATCTTGACCAGCTTCGAGGCCAGTACCGCCGCCACGCTCAGCCCGACCAGCACCACGATGAACACGACCACGAAGCTCACCAGCAGCCGGATTTCCTCGCTCCCCATGGCCCGCGGCAGGAGCCTCGCGGCGTCCGGCGCGATCAGGTTCGCCACCAGGAACGCCGCGACCCAGGCGACCAGCGCGAGCACCTCGCGCACCAGACCGCGGAACACGCCGTACACGACCGAAACCCCGATGATGGCGAGCACGACGATGTCGACGATGGTCATCGTTACCTCGTGGTGATGTTGCCGTTCATGCCGAGCGATTTCAGCTGCTCCCGCGCCTTCTCGGCGGCCTCGCGGGTGGCAAACGGTCCGGCCCGCACGCGAGTGACGTCGCCCTTCACCGTCTTGACCACCTCGGTATAGGACTTGATGCCCGCGGCGGCGATCTCGCCCTGCATCCGCTGCGCCTTCTCCGCGTCGGCGAGCGCGATGACCTGGATCATGAACGGGCCGACCGCGGCCTTGGGTGCGGGCTTCGCGGTCTTCACCGCGGTCTTGGCCGGCGCCCTGGGCTTTGCCGCCTTGGCCGGCGGCGCGGCCTCGGGCGCTGCCGCCGTATTAGGCGCTTCCGCAGCGGCCACCGGCGCCGCGCTTGCCTTCTCGACCGCCTTCGGCGCGGACTTGCTCTCTGGCGCCTTGGACGCGGGCGCCGGCGCGACCTTGGCGGTGAAAGCTCCCGAGTCGGGGGAAGGAATCCGGATGGTAATGTTCTGGCTGACCGGCCTGGGCTCGGTATCGAGCATCATGGGCAGGACGAGGACGATGGCGGACACCAGCACGATTGCGCCGATCAGGCGTCGCCGCGCGCGTCGCTTGAGCTGGAGTTCCTCGTCGCTGATCGCTCGCGCCATTTACCGCTGCCACCCGGCCGTATGCGTCGGTGTCAACACCCGTGATTTCCCCGGCTGCCATCCCTGGCCGGGGATGCCTTCCGGCGCTCTCGCAGTTGCATCACCGCGGCCACGGTGTAAAACGACCCGAACACCAGAATTCTATCATTTTCCGCCGCTATATCACAGGCTTGCGTGTAGGCGGCGGCAACATCGCCGCACTCCGTCACCGCGGTGACGGCGCTCGCGGAGAGCACCCGCCGCAGCTCCGCCGCATCGGCGCCGCGCGGGCCTTCCAGCCCGGCGATGAACCAGTGCGCCACCCGCGACATCACCGCGGCGACGACGCCGGCGATGTCCTTGTCCCTCAACATGGCGAACACGGCGAGGACGCGCCCGCCCCCGCCCATGGCCGCAAGGCTCGCGGCGAGCGCCCGCGCCGCCTGCGGGTTGTGCGCCACGTCGAGGATCACCGCCGGCCGGCCCGGCAGCACCTGGAAGCGGCCGGGATTGTCCGCCTCCAGCAGCCCGGCGCGAAGGTCGTTGACGGAGACCGGCAGGCGCTCGCGCATCGCTTCGAGCGTGGCGATCGCCGCGGCCGCGTTGGCGAGCTGGCAGGTGCCGCGCAGCACGGGATGCGGCAGTGCGCCGCGCTTGCCGCCCGGCCCCCAATACTGCCACTGCCTGCCTTGCGGCGTCGCGCCGAAGTCGGCGTCGATGCGCCACAGTCG
>JBOIEM010000244.1:0-7137 GCA_050741115.1 Burkholderiales bacterium | reverse complement strand
GCCCGGCGGCGTTTTTCGGAGCCTTGTCGAGATTGACGATCACCTGATTGCGGGGATCGGCGGGGTCGAGCTCGCCCCTGAACGTGCCCTGCACGCGTTCGTACGCCCCGGCTGCTCCAAACGCCATGCCCTCCGCGAACGGCTCGGTGGCGGTGACGTTGATCTCGGTCAGCCGCGCCGCGGCGGGCGAGGCGGCGAGGACGAGCGCACACGCGACGGCGCTCGCGGCGATTGCCTTCTTCATAAGGTGCTCCTCCCGGTCTGGACTTCCATCTTAGCGCGGCGCGGCTTCCGCTAGCACCGGGCCGAGTATCGCCCGCATGTGCTCCCAGTGCGAGCCTTCCCAGTAGATGCGGTTGCAGCCCGGGCAGCGCACGAACTCCGCATAGCGCTCGATGATCGGCTGCGGCACGCGCTCGGCCACGGCGCGCGGCCCGGCGGCCTCCAGCATCAGGTTGCAGTGCAGGCACCGCGTGAAGGGCCGCGCGTGCGGTGCCAGCGCGTAGCGGGACACGACCTCGCTCAGCTGCGCTTCGGGCTTCCGTGCGTGCACGAAGCAGCCGCGCAGCACGTCGCGGCACTTGAGCAGCTCGCGGTCGCGGGTGAGCAGGATCCGGCGCTCGCGGGCGAGGAGCTCCAGGATGTGCCGGTCGGCGTACGCGTTCTCGAACAGGGTGTCGAAACCGAGCATGCGGAGCAGGCGCGCGAGTCCCCCGAGGTGCGCATCGGCGATGAAAAGGGGCGTCTCGTCCGCGGCGGCATCGGCGGCGTGCCAGGGGAAGACCTCGATCGCGTCGGCTTCGCGCACGATGCGCGCGAGCGTCGCCGGCTCCCCGTTCACCGTGAGCCGCCCGGTCTCGGTATGGGGCACGCCGAGCGACTCGATCGCGTTCTTGATGGTGGCGGCTCGGGCGCAGGCGTGGGCGAAGGCGCCGCCGCGCTTCCCGCCGGGGAGAAACTCCGCGAGCTCGCCGTGAAACCGGAAGTTGGCGGTCGCCATGGTGTCGTAGAATACTTCAGAGTTACGCCCATGACGACCGCGAAGAAGAAATTAT
The DNA here is from genome assembly GCA_050741115.1 of Burkholderiales bacterium. GTDB lineage: Bacteria > Pseudomonadota > Gammaproteobacteria > Burkholderiales > SG8-41 > SG8-41. The sequence continues at coordinate 6,082 of JBOIEM010000244.1, read as the reverse complement.
TGCTGCCGGACGCGATGGCGCGCGCCGGCTGGGAGCTCGCGCGAAGCCGCGCGGACGTCGATGCGGTGCCATTCGCTGCGACGGCTCCCAACCCCGAATTCCGGCGGTTGCTGCACGACGCGGACGGAGTCGCGCTCACCAGCACGCCGCTCACGGCAGCCGACGTCGAGGCCGCGCCGCGGCTGCGCGCGGTCGGACGCATCGGCGTGGGCTATGACGCGGTGGACATCGCGGCGCTGAACCGCCGCGGCATCCCGCTGATGACCTGCGGGACCGACAATTCGCCCACCGTTGCCGAGTACACGCTGTTCATGATGCTCGCGCTCGCCAAGGGCGGCTCCACGATGGACGCGCTGCCGCGGCAGGGCCGCTGGGCGGAGCGCTACAGCTTCCTTCCCGGCGAGCTGCTCGGCAAAACGCTGCTCGTCGTTGGATTCGGGCGAATCGGCACGCGGATCGCCAAACGCTGCCTTGCGATGGATATGGCGGTGGAGGTCTACGATCCCTACGTGTCCGCGGAAACGGTGCGCGCGGCGGGCTGCAAGCCGGTCGCCGACCTCGATGGCGCGCTCGCGCGCGCCGACTTCGTCAGCGTCCACTGCCCGAAGACGAAGGAGACGACCGGCATGTTCAGCGCAGCGCGCATCGCGAAAATGAAATCCGGCGCGCGCCTCATCAACACCGCGCGCGGCGGCATCGTGGACGAGCAAGCGCTCTACGCCGCGCTCGCCGCGGGCAAGCTCGCCGGCGCGGGCATCGATGTCTTCTCCCCGGAGCCGCCGCTCGCCGACAATCCGCTCTTTACGCTGAAGAACGTCATCGTCGCCCCGCACATGGCTGGCAACTCGCGCGAGTCGCTCGACCGCAAGTCGCTCACCGTGGTGCGCAACCTCCTCTCCGTGCTCGACGGCTCGCCGCGGACGGAGTACGTCGTCAATCCCGAGGCGCTGCAGAAGCGGTGAGGCAGGTCAACGGCTTGCGCCGGTCCGACCCGGTCCCGGATTTGAAAACGCCCTCCGCGCCGAAACACCACGCCACTCCACCAGCACCAGGGCGCCACCGATCAGCAAGCCGGCCAGGTTGGCAGCCGTCAGGACGGCGCCGCTCGGCGGTGGGATCAGCATCAGCCCCGCGCCCGTCGCCAGCGCGCGCCCGAACCATCCGACGCGCCGGAACAGGAAGCCGGCGAGCCCGATACTCATCAGGTAGACCCCGGCCGAGGCCGTCACGACCGCCGCCACGATTTCCACCAGCGGGCCCTTCATGAGCAGCGCGGGGTGAAAGACGAAGATGAACGGCACCACATACGCGACGACGCCGAGCCGCATTCCCGCCCAGCCGGTTTGCCAGAAATCCGAGCGCGCGAGCGAGGCCGCCGCGAAGGTGGCGAGGCACACCGGCGGCGTGATCATGGAGAGCATGCCGAAATAGAACAGGAACAGATGCGCGCCCAGCGGTTCCACGCCGAGCTGCACCAGCGTCGGGCCGACCAGGACCGCGAGCATGATGTACACCACCGCCGTGGGCATCCCCATGCCGAGGATGATGCAGACGAGCGCCGTGAGCACGAGCAGCAGCACTGCGCTCCCGCCGGCGGCCGTGGTCAGGATCATGGACATCTTGAACCCGAGTCCGGAGAGCGCGAGCGTGCCGATCACGAACCCCGCCACGCCGGAGACCACCACGATCTCGAGCAACGTCCGCCCGGCGTCTTCAAAAGCCTTCACCACGCCCCGAAGCGAGGGGCGCGTCGCCTTCTGGATCAGGCCGATGAGAAAGGTCGCGACCACGGCCGCCACGCCGGCCTTTCCCGCTTCCCACGTTTCCACCATCAGCGTGTAGACCAGCACCGCCAGCGGCACGACGAACACCCACCCCCGCTGCATGGTCGGCCCGAAGCGCGGCAGCTCGGCGCGCGGCAGGCCCGTCAGCCCGTGCTTCGCCGCCTCGAGGTCCACCTGCACGAACAGCGCGAGATAGTAGAGGCAGGCCGGGATGACCGCCGCGAGCGCGACCTCGCCGTATGGGAGATTGAGGAACTCGGCGATGAGGAACGCCGCCACCCCCATGACGGGGGGCATGATCTGCCCGCCCGTGGACGCGACCGCCTCGGTCGCCGCCGCGAGGTGGCCCGGGTAGCCGGTGCGCTTCATCATCGGGATCGTGATCGCGCCATCCACGACGACATTCGAAACCGCGCTGCCCGAGACGGTGCCGAACAGGCTCGAGGAGCAGATCGCGACCTTGGCGGAGCCGCCCCGGTAGCGCCCCATCGCGGCGAGCGCGAGGTCGGTGAGGAACTTGTCGCCGCCGACCGCGTAGAGCGCCTGGCCGAACAGGATGAACGCGACCACGATCGCGGCGGCCACCGTCAGCGGCAGCCCGAGCAGCCCGCTGGCGTCGAGATAGAGATAGGCCGCGATGCGCTCCCAGGAGGCGCCCTTGGCGTAGAAGGCGCCCGGCATCAGGTAGGAGAATTTCGCGTAGAGGATGAACACCGCCGCGAGGATCACGAGCGACCAGCCGACCAGGCGCCGGGTGGCCTCGAGCACGAGCAGGATGGCGAGCGCGCCGAGCCACACCTTGTCCGGCGTCAGCACCGCGAGCTGCGCCGCGATGACCGGATAGCGGACCAGCAGGTAGCCGCCGGCGACGGCGCCGGCGGCCGCGAGCAGCCAGTCGTGCCACGGTACGCGGTCGCCGCGCTCGCCGCGCCGCGCCTTTACCGCGATGAATGCCGACGGGAACGCGAGCGCGAGGAAGAGCCCGAGAAACTGCTCCTTGAAGACGGCGAGCCCGAGCTGGATGTGGAGCTCGCCGGCCCAGGCGGCGCCGACGAGGGTGAGCGCGCACAGGAGGAAGAGCTCGATCCCCCGCGCCGGGCCGCTCAGCGCACGGAACTTGCTCGGGAGCGCGGGATTGTCCGACATGTCGTGTGAGGCCGGCTGAATCCAGCGCGGGCAGCGGCAGGCGGCCGCAAAGCGCGCCCCCGCCGGCGCCTCACTTCAACGCCAGCAATCTCGCCTGCGTCCTGTCCATGTCGGCCGTCCAGACGCCCTTGTCGCGATAGAACTGGATCGCCGCGGGGTGATACGGGATGGTGTTCTCGGCGGAGGCCGCGCGCTCGTGGGTCCACTCCCGGAAAACCGGGTGAATGGGCCTCAACTTGTCCACGTTGTCCCACACCGCTTTCAGGATCGCCGTGACGACGGCGTTGGACGCGCCCCTGTGGGTGAAGAAGTAGATGTCGTAGGCGATCGTGCAGGTATCCTCCACGACCGCCGCCGCGCCGCCCTTCTTTACGATCCGCGTGTAGTAGCCGGGGACGGCCGCGCGCACGCGCTTATCCGCTTCCGGCGAGCAATCCAGCGGCAGGTGACGTACGCCCACCGAGGCGTCCGCTTCGCGGATCTTCGCCATGTTGAGCGCGCCCGCCGTGACCTCGGCGCGGCCCTGCACCAGCGCATCGATGCCGTCGTTCACCGCGGGCACCGGCACCACGCTCACGTCCTTCCACGACAGCCCGCCGCTCGCCAGCAGCCCGAACACGTTGAACCAGACCGACTGGTGCGCGGGATACTCGCCGGTGACCCGCTTGCCCTTGACGTCATAGACGCTCTTCAACGGCGAGTCCTTCTTCACCAGCAGTCCGATGACGAGCGGCGCGCCGCGCATCACGAGCCGAATGTCGGGGGAGTGCGCGAAGTCGTTCTTGCCCCCGACCCTGATTCGCTGCGGCCCGGCGTAGGCCATCCCCAGATCCACTCCGTTCGTGACCGCAAAGTCGAGCTCTCCGCCGTTGGCGAGCGGCAACAACGTGCTCGACCCGCTGTAGGTCTGCACCGTGGCGGGAATCGGCCCGCCCTCGGTCGCCACCTTGGCCAGACCGGCGGCGAGCGCGTAGAACACCGTCCCCGGCGGGTTGGTGCCGATCGTCACCGAGCGCGGCAGCTGCTGTGCGGGCGCCGGCTGGGCGACACCGGCCGCGGCCGCGATCACGGCCAGACACCTGAAAAGGCTCCACGGGACTTTCATGCTGGCTCCTCCTGTATCGAATCCGCTGCGTACCGGGATACGCCCCGGCAGACTATAAAGGGAGCACGGCCAGTGTCAACTTTCGGGCCGGGTCCAATCTATACTGCGCTAGTTTAAGCTTGAAAATCCCCGTTACTAACGGCTCAACCAAGGAGCAACCCATGCACACGCACAGGGAGATCATCAAGAACACTGCCGGCACGCCGCCCGGCCCCGTCTTTACCGGCTGCGAGCTGCTGCGCGCGGCGCCGGCGCAGGCTCTGGTCCGCGCGGCGGCGCCGGCGAAGGCGCGCGCGAAGCCCGCCTCGCGCCGCCGCGTGGTCAAGGTGGGCGGCCGCCGCGTGAAGACGATCGATGTGCACGCGCATTGCATCATTCCCGAGGCCATGGCCCTGCTGGGCAAGACGAGGGAAACGCAACGGGGGCCGGGAATCGACCAGGTCGGGCCGCGCCGCATCGCCGAGATGGACGAGCAGGGCATCGACATGGAGGCGATCAGCATCAACCCGCAGTGGTACCGGGCGGAACGCGACCTCGTGACGAAGGTGGTGAAGATTCAGAACGAGCGGCTCGCCGAGTTCTGCGCGACCTATCCCGACCGCTTTGTCGCGTTCGCGTCGGTGGCGCTCCAGTATCCCGACCTCGCGGTGCAGCAGCTGGTGGACGGAGTGAAGCGCCTCGGGCTGCGCGGCGCGGCGGTCGGGGCGAGCGTCGCCGGGAAGGAATTCTCCGACCCGATGTTTCACCCCTTCTGGGCGAAGGCCGAGGAGCTCGGCATCCTGATCTTCATCCACCCGCAGAGCACGCCCGACCTCGCGCCGCGGCTGAAGGGCAACGGCTGGCTCGCGAACACGATCGGCAACCCCCTCGATACGACCATTGCCCTGTCGCACCTCATCTTCGAGGGCACGCTCGACCGCTTCCCGGGGCTGAAGATCTGCTCGGCGCACGGCGGCGGCTACCTGCCGTCCTATGCGCCGCGCTCCGACAACTGCCTGCGCGTCGCACCGGACATGGACACCGGGGTCAAGTTGAAGAAGAAGCCGACGGAGTACCTGAGGGACATGTACTACGACACGCTCGTGTTCACCTCGGAAGCGCTGCGGCACCTCGCGGCGGAAGTGGGCTCGAACCGGCTCGTGATCGGCACCGACCACCCGATTCCGTGGCATAGCAAGTCGGTCGACCACATCCTCAAGGCGCCGGGCTTCACCGACAAGGAGCGCCGCATGATGCTCGGCGAGACGGCGGCGAAACTGCTCGGCATCAAGACTTGAGGAGCTGACGACCGACAGTCCTCCTTCCCCCTCTTCACCCCCACCCTGTCCCGTCCATCCCGACCCGCTGCATCGGGTCGGGCGCTTGGCGGCTCCGAGCAATGCTCCTCGAAACCCCGCCTCGCCCCCCGTCAAGGGGGAGGGATGTTTGTCACTGCTGCTCGAGGGCGACGTCTCCCGCGGAAATGATGGCGACGGCGTGCGCGCGCGCAGTATAGCGGGCGCCCTCGCGCCCCCATGCTGGCGGGTTTCTCGCCATGGTCTCCTCCCGTTGACGGCGGATTGCCGAATGTAGTCCTGCCGCTCCGCGGCTGGCAAGCATCAGTAAAGCGCGCTGCCGAGCTTGCGGCGGTACTCGGAGACGAGGTCGGGCTCTCCCGCGGCGAGGTTGAAGATCGCGAGCATCTGCCGGCGCGCCTCGCCGTCGCGCCACGACTTGTCGCGCCGGATGATTTCGAGCAGCTGGTCCATCGCCTCGCGCCAGGATTTGCGCGAGGCGAGCGCCCCGGCGAGCGCAAGGCGCGCCTCGAGGTCGGCGGGATCGGCCGCGACCCGCGCCGAGAGGTCGGACTCGCTGCCGCCCGCGCACGCGAAGGCGATCGCCTGCCTGAGCGCTTCGACGCGCGCGTCCCAATCCACGTCCGGGGGCACCGCCTCGAGCTGCCCGGTCGCTTCATCGTGCTGTCCGGCCTCGATCAGCAGCTCGGCGAGATCGATGCGGGCGAGGTGGTGGCCCGGGTCGAGGTCCACCGCCTTGCGCAGGGCGGCGG
>JBOIEM010000243.1:0-3532 GCA_050741115.1 Burkholderiales bacterium | reverse complement strand
CTCCTCGCGTTTCTTCGGCGAGTACATCCACGTCGACGGCGGCGCGCGCGACCTGCGCAACGAGCTGGCGCGGCGCCGCGACCCGGACAACCCGTGGGAAGTCGACTGGCTCTACCGCGGAATCGAGGCGGACGGCCGGCTGTGAACTCGGAACTCGTCCTGCGGCCGTCATGGCGGTTCCTGGTGAGCCATCCCGCGCACTTCATCTCGTTCGGCTTCGGCGCCGGGCTCGCGCCGGTCGCGCCGGGGACGTTGGGCACGCTGCTCGCGCTGCCGGTCTACTGGCTGATTGCGCCGCGGCTGGAGCCGGCCGATTTTCTGCTGGTGCTGGCCGTACTGTTCTTCCTCGGCGTATGGGCCTGCGAGGTGACCGGCCGCGCGATCGGCGTTCATGACCACGGCGGCATGGTCTGGGACGAGACGGTCGCGTTCCTGCTGGTGCTCTTTTTCGTCCCGGCGACGCTTGCCTGGCAGGCAGCGGCATTCCTGCTGTTCCGCCTGCTCGACATCCTCAAGCCGCAGCCGATCCGCTATTACGAGCGCACCTTCCGCAACGGCTTCGGGGTCATGCTCGACGATTTTGTCGCCGCGTTTTACACGTTGATCGTGCTGGCGGTGGCGAGCAGACTACTGGATTAACGGATTTGGAGTTGACTGATGCCTGATCCCGTCCTTTACCGCCTGGCCGAAGAGGTGGGCGCCGCGCTCAAGTCACACAAGCTCATGCTCGCCACCGCGGAATCGTGCACGGGGGGATGGGTGAGCGAGTCGGTGACGATGGTGCCGGGCAGCTCGGACTGGTTCGAGCGCGGCTTCGTGACCTATACCTACCTCTCCAAGCGCGAGATGCTGGGCGTGAAGGAGGCGACGCTCGAAAGGCACGGCGCCGTCTCGGAGGAGGTGGTGCGCGAGATGGTCGAAGGTGCGCTCGTGCGCTCCCACGCCCAGGTTGCGATCGCGTTGAGCGGTATCGCCGGCCCCAGCGGCGGCACGCCCGACAAGCCGGTCGGAACGGTCTGTTTCGCCTGGGCCATGAAAGACGGCAAGCCGCGCGCGGAAACGAAACGCTTCCCCGGCGATCGCGAGGCGGTGCGCCGGCAATCCGTCCAACATGCGCTCGAGGGCGTACTCGCCACGCTCGCGCGCCGGTCATCAACGTAACGCAGACCGCCCACGCGCATGCTCCATGGCTCAGGAGCGTGCGGCGGCCCGGTCGTATGCGCCCGCGAGACGGGCATCGAGCGTGACGAGCGGGGCATTGCGGCTGAGCGCGAGCTGTAGGTAGGCGGCGTCGTAGGCGCTCAGGTCCCACTGGCGGGCGAGAACGGGGAGCGCGTCCCAGTCGGGCTCTGCATATTCGATCGCGAGGCCGGGCAGCAGGCGGTAACGCTGCAACGTGACTTTGGCCATCCTCGGTTCGTTCCGGAGCTTGGAGGCGCAGACGCTCGCGAGCTCGTAGCGCAGCAGCCCGGGCGCGAGCAGCGAGCCGCTCGCGCCCGCGATGACAGGCGCCGCCTCCGGCTCATCGAACAGCACGGCTGCGACGGCGGATGCGTCAACTACCGTAACGCTCATCGCGCAGCTTCCTGATGAGGGCGGTGGACTCTCTCCTCGAGGGCGGGCCGAGGCGGCGTGCGCGCTCCCAGAGCTCGCCGAGCGACAGGCGCTTGCCGTGCGCCGGAACGGCCTTCGAGGAGGTCTTGCCCGAAGGCTTTACCGCGTACGGAGGGGGCTCGGGCTGCCGCGCCTGTGCCACACCCTGCAACACTGCTTCTTCAAGGATCGCCATCAACTCGCCCTGCAGGGAACGATGGCTCGCCGCCGCGCGCACGCGTAGCTTTTCCGCAACGCGTTCGGGGACCTGCTTGATGGTCAGGGTGACGGGCATAGCGGCGCCTGCACAGTGGATGCATTATGCATCCATTCTGGATGCGCCGCAAGCCAGAAGACAGACCAGGTCATCCTTGGTCAGTGACCCCGTCCCGCCGCGCTGCATCGCGTCGGGCGTTCGCCGGCTCGAATGTGCGCAGGCACATTCAATCCCTCACCCCCGCCCCTCTCCCGAGTGGAGAGGGGAGGGTCGAGCTTCCCTTCTCCTTTTGGGAGAAGGGGAAGGGATGAGGGGATGGAAACCCCGGCCCACCCTTCTGCCTTCCTCGTTCCCTGATCAATCCTGCGCCAGCAGGTGGATCAGGCTGGAGGTGTCCCAGCGCCTGCCCCCGCGCGCCTGGATCCGGGCGTAGAACTGGTCGAGCAGCGCGGTGACCGGCAGTCGCGCGCCGTTTCGTTTGGCTTCCTGGAGGCAGATGCCGAGGTCCTTGCTCGCTCCGCCGTATTCCCCGACCCACTGCGCGGCCCGGGCGGGGGTGCGATTGAAGACTGTCACCTGGTGGCCGCCCTTCTTCCTCAGGTGCCCGGCCATCGGGTATCCCATGACGCCCAGTCCGATGAATGCGATCCGTGCCATGCGTGCGGCCCCCGCTTCGAGAAAAGAGCAATAGGGTAAGGACGTTGGGCGAAGTCAACGGAAATTCCGCGCCGGCGTTTAGACGAACTGGAGCATCGGAGCGCGTTCCGCTCCGGGCAACTGGTTTAAAATACGAAGTTACAAACGACGGGGGAATCCCACATGGATGACAACAAGTCCAAGGCGCTGGCTGCGGCGCTGTCGCAGATCGAAAAGCAGTTCGGCAAGGGCTCGATCATGCGCCTTGGCGAATCGGACATCTCGAAGGACATCAAGGTGGTGTCCACCGGCTCGCTCGGCCTCGACCTCGCGCTCGGCGTCGGCGGGCTCCCGCGCGGCCGGGTGTGCGAGATCTACGGCCCGGAATCCTCGGGCAAGACCACGCTGGCGCTTTCGGTCATTGCCCAGATGCAGAAGCAGGGCGGCACCGCCGCCTTCATCGACGCCGAGCACGCGCTCGACCCGCTCTATGCGGGAAAGCTCGGGGCGGACGTGGGCGCGCTCCTCATCGCCCAGCCCGACAACGGCGAGCAGGCGCTCGAAATCGCCGACATGCTGGTGCGCTCGAGCTCGGTCGACGTGGTGGTGATCGACTCGGTGGCGGCGCTGGTGCCGAAAGCCGAGATCGAGGGCGAGATGGGCGAGCCGCAGATGGGCCTGCAGGCGCGGCTCATGAGCCAGGCGCTGCGCAAGTTGACCGCCAACATCAAGCGCTCCAACACGCTGGTGATCTTCATCAACCAGATCCGCATGAAGATCGGCATCATGTTCGGCAACCCGGAGACCACCACCGGCGGCAACGCGCTCAAGTTCTACGCCTCGGTGCGCATCGATATCCGGCGCATCGGCTCGATCAAGAAGGGCGAGGAAGTCATCGGCTCGGAGACGCGGGCGAAGGTGGTGAAGAACAAGGTCGCGCCCCCGTTCCGCCAGGCCGAGTTCGACATCCTCTACGGTGAAGGGATTTCGCGCGAGGGCGAGATCGTCGAGCTCGGGACCGCCCATCATGTCCTCGAGAAGACCGGCGCCTGGTACACCTACGGCAAGGAGCGCATCGGGCAGGGC
>JBOIEM010000242.1:0-10893 GCA_050741115.1 Burkholderiales bacterium | reverse complement strand
ACAAGGCGGGATTCCATCCGACGAGCGTGTTGGGAACGATCGGCGCGGCACTCGCGGCCGCCATCGCGATGGGGCTCGACCGCCGGCAGGCGGTGGATGCACTGGGCATTGCCGGGAGCATGGCGGGCGGCATCATCGAGTATCTTGCCGAGGGCGCGTGGACCAAGCGCATGCACCCGGGCTGGGCGGCCCAGGCAGGCATCACCGCGGCGCGGCTCGGCAAGTGCGGCTTTCTCGGGCCCCGCACGGTGCTCGAAGGCAGCCACGGGCTTTTCCACGGATTCGCCCGCTCGGTCGAGGGGGATTACGGCGTGCTGACCGACGGCTTCGGGGAGAAGTGGTTCATGGAGGCCATCACCTTCAAGCCGTACGCCACCGGCACCATGAACCAGCCGTACGTGGACTGCGCGCTGCGGCTGCGCGCGCGCGGCGTAGCGGCCGAGGACGTGAAGGAGATACTGTGCGAGACCGCGGAAGGTTACGTCCACCGCTTGTGGGAACCGCTTGCCTCCAAGCACCGCCCGGCGAACGCGTACGCCGCGAAGTTCAGCACGCCGTTCAACATCGCGGTGGCGCTCGTCACCGGCGGGGCGGGGCTCGCCGCTTTTACCGAGGAGACGGCGGGGGACGAGCACATCCTCGCGCTTGCGTCGAGGGTGTGCTACGTCGTGGACGCGAATAACCCGTACCCGAAGGCCTTTACCGGGCACATCCGCGCAACGTTGAAGGACGGCCGTGTGATCGAGGAGCGGCAACCGCATATCCGCGGCGGGGCGCAGGAGCCTCTCACCCGCGCGGAGATCGAGGCCAAGTTCCGCGGCAATTGCGAGCACGGCGGCTGGCCGAAGGAGCGCGCGCAGCGATTTCTCGAGAGCGTGCCGGCATTCTTCGACCAGCCGATCGACCTTTCATCCCTCCGCGGGTGACAAGCATGAAAACTGGCCGCCGTAGGTGGTTGAAGCTGGCGTGCGGGGCGCTGGCGGGCGCGGGTCTGGGGCTGCAGCGGGCCGCGGCATGGGGACAGAAGCCCGTATTCCGCGACGCGGACCGCACCCGGGACAAGATCGTCGCGCTGGTGCGCTCGTTTGCCAGCGGCGATCGGATGGCGATGCGCCACATCCAGAGAATCGAGCCGATCGCCGAGATCAGCATACCCGGCGTCACCGTACCACCCGACCAGCTGCCCCTGATGGACTATTTCGTCGGCGATCTCCATCTGCGTTACTCGTTCGACGATCCCAGGTTCGTTTCCAGCGTCAGCGCGGCGGACCTGAAGCGGCTAGGGCTCAAGCGGGAGCAGCTGCTGCCGCTGTCGGTGGAGAATTTCCGGCGCCTCTATCCCGGGAGGAAGATCGAGTACCCGATACCCCAGGTGGCGCTGGTCACGGACGCGGGAGACCTGGAGCCCTGCCTGATGCTGGATGCCGCATTCTGGGAAAAGGAGAGCCAGCGCAGGGGCAGCGCCATCGTCGCCGCCGCCCCCGCCCGCGACGTGCTCATGTTCGCGGACCGCTCCGTGCGGGGAAACGTCGACATGTTGAAGAAGCTCGCTCTCGATGTTCACTCGGCAGCCGGCAAAGATGCCCTGTCGAAGACCGTGTTTCTGTGGAATTACGGACGCTGGGAAGCGTTTGCATAGTGCCTTTCATCCAAACGCCGCCCGAGCTGGGCAATCAGTTCACGGCTGATCGCGCGTTGCGCTCGTATCTCGCGCGCGTTCTGCACGCCGACGTGCTCGCCGAAATCGAGCCCGGCCTGATCGCCATGGGAGAGCTCGCGGGGGGCGAACTGTACCGCTTCCAGCTTGCCGACCGCGGGAACGAGCCCGCCCTCATCCAGTGGGACGCGTGGGGGAACCGCGTGGACCGCATCGAGGTGTCGCCGTTGTGGCGCGAGGCGGAGCGCATCGCGGCGGAGCAGGGGCTCGTCGCCACCGCCTACGAACGGCGGCACGGCCAGTACTCGCGCGTGCACCAGTTCGCGCTCGCCTACCTGTTCACCCCGTCAACCGATCTCTACAGCTGCCCGCTCGCCATGACGGACGGCGCGGCGCGCGCGCTCATCGCCGCGGGCAATCAGGCGCTGATCGAGCGCGCGGTGCCGCATCTCACCAGCCGCGATCCGCGCGAGTTCTGGACCAGCGGCCAGTGGATGACGGAGGAGGGCGGCGGCTCCGACGTCGGGCTCACCGAGACCGTCGCGCGGCGGGAAAACGGGCGCTGGCGGCTCTACGGCCGCAAGTGGTTCACCTCCGCCGCCACCTCCCAGGTCGCGCTGACTCTCGCCCGGCCCAACGGCAATCCGCCGGGAGGCAAGGGACTGGCGCTGTTCTATCTGGAGACGCGCGACGCGCAGGGGAAATTGAACCACATCCTGGTGAACCGGCTGAAGGACAAGCTCGGCACGCGCAAGGTGCCCACCGCGGAACTGACGCTCGACGGCACGCTGGCGGAGCTCGTGGCGGGCACCGGGGATGGCGTCAAGAACATCGCGCCCATGCTGAACGTCACGCGCGCGTGGAACTCCGTCGCCGCCTGCGCGCTCGCGCGGCGCGGGCTTGCTCTCGCGCGCGATTACGCCGGGAAGCGCGTAGCATTCGGCGCGCCTCTCGCGGAGAAGCCGTTGCATGTCGACACGCTGGCGGGTCTCGAGGCCGAGTTCCAGGGCGCGCTGCATTTCACCTTCTTCGTCGTCGAGCTGATGGGGCGCGAGGAAGCGGACAAGGCAAGCGCAGAGCAGAAGAGCCTCCTGCGGTTGCTGACGCCGGTCGCGAAGCTTGTGACCGGGCGGCAGGTTGTGCACATCCTGTCGGAGGTGATCGAGTCTTTCGGGGGCGCGGGCTATGTCGAGGACACCGGCTTGCCATTGCTGCTCCGCGACGCCCAGGTGCTGCCGATCTGGGAAGGAACGACCAACGTGCTGTCGCTCGAGACCCTGCGCGCGATCGAGGCGGTGGGCGGGCTCGCGGTGCTCAAGCGCGAAATCGGCATCTGGCTGCGCGAGCTGCGCGAGCCGGACCTGGTGAAGATCTCGGCGCAGGTCGAGCGGGCGGTGGAACAGGCCGAGGCCTGGCTCGCCAAGGCGAAAGGCGATGGGGTCGAGGCCGGGGCGCGGCGCTTTTCCATGACGCTGGGGCGCGCCGTGGAGCTCGCGCTGCTCGCGCACCATGCGCAGTGGTCGCTTGCCGAGGAAAAGGACCCGCGCGCGCTGGCGGCGGCGCGGCGCTTCGCGGCGCACGGTGTGAGCCTGCTCGCCGAGACGAGCGTCGGCGACTCGCGGACGCTGGTGCGCGACGAGAGACAAGCTTAAGATGTCGTCGGTATCGGGAGAGCTCAATGAGCGATAGAAGCCTGCAAATCGACATCGTCTCGGACGTGGTCTGACCCTGGTGCTTCATCGGGAAGCGCAAGCTGGAAAAGGCGCTGGGCCTCTACCGCGAGCGTCATCCCGATGAGCCCGAGCCGGCCGTGCGCTGGCTTTCGTTTCAGCTCAATCCTGACTTGCCCGAAAGCGGCATCCCGCGCGAGGAGTATGTCGCGCGCAAGTTCGGTGCGCGCGGCAAGTCCGTCAGTGAACGGGTCACGATGGCGGGCCGGCAGGTCGGCATCCCGTTCGCATACGACAAGATGAAGGTTCAGCCCAACACCGTCAATGCGCACCGGCTGATGTGTCATGCGGAGCGCAACGGCAGGCAGGACGCACTCGCCGAGGAGCTGTTCCGCGCCCATTTCATGGAAGGCGCCAATCTCACTGACCGGGAAACGCTGGCCGACATCGCCGTTCGCGCCGGGCTCGATCGCAAGGCGGCCTCGGACTACCTCGCGAGCGACGCGGACCGCGACACGATCGCCCGCGCGGACGTCGAGGCACGCGGCGCCGGCATCGGCGGCGTGCCGTTCTTTATCTTCAACCGCAAGGTCGGCATCTCGGGCGCGCAGGATCCCGAGACGCTGCTCGCCGCGATGGAGCAAGCCCTGGCCGAAGGATGAGGGCAGAAGCGACTACCTACCGCAACGCACTCCCGCTCCAGAGCATGTTGCTGGAGTACCGCCTGGAGTCGGTGCTCGGGGCGGGCGGCTTCGGCATGACCTACCTCGGGCGGGACACCCATCTCGAGAAGCAGGTCGCGATCAAGGAGTACCTGCCCACCGACCTCGTCGTGCGCGCTCTCGACGGCAGCATCATGCCGATCACGGGCGAGCTGCAAGCCGAGTACCAATGGGGGCTCGAGCGCTTCCTCCAGGAGGCGCGCACCCTCGCGAAGTTCAGCCATCCGCACATCGTGCGGGTGAATCGCTATTTTCAGGCGAACGGCACCGGTTACATGGTGATGGACTACGAGCAGGGCGAGTCCCTGTACCAGATGCTGAAACGCGGCGTGCAGCCGGACGAGGCGGGGCTGAAAAGCATCCTGATGCCGCTGCTCGACGGGCTGCGGGCGGTCCATGCGGCGGGCTTTCTCCATCGCGACATCAAGCCGAGCAACATCTTCGTCCTCGAGTCCGGCAGCCCGGTGCTGATCGACTTCGGCGCGGCGCGCCATGCCGTCGGCGGCGCCACCCGCAGCCTCACCTCGGTGCTGACGCCGGGCTACGCTCCGCTCGAGCAGTATTCGAGCGACGGTCACCAAGGGCCGTGGTCGGACCTCTACGCGCTGGCCGGCGTGGCTTACCGGGTCCTGGTGAAGGAAAATCCGCCGGACGCGGTGAGCCGGATGAAGGGTGACACGCTCCCCGGCAAGCTCGCGGCTGCGCGCGGACGGGTGAGCGAGCCGTTCCTGGACGCGGTCGAATGGGCGCTCACGCTCGACGAAAAGCAGCGCCCGCAAAGCGCGCAGGAATGGATGCGCGCGCTGGAAGGTCAGGCGGCTGCGCCCTCCACGACGCGGAAGGCCTTGCAGTCGGCGCCCACGGTGGTTTCCGCCCCGCCGCCCGCGCGGCATACTCCCGAAAAATCCGGCTCGGGCTGGCGCTGGGTCGGAATAGCCGCGGTCGTGCTCGTTGCAGTCGTCGCCGTCAGCGCGTGGGACAGGCAGCGCTCGGTGACGACGGCTATACCCGCAGCGACGGGACCCGGGCCGGGCGGCGCCCCGTCGTTCGAGTCGAAAGCGCCGAAGCCGAGACCCGCCGCCGGGCAACCGTCCTTCGATCCGCGCGACGCGGCGCGCGACCGCCCGGGGCGGGAGCGCGCCGATCGCCCCGGCGACAAGCCGCTCCCCGCCATGGAAGTATTCCGGAAGAAAACCGCGCAGGAGTTCAAATCGGCCGACCGTAACGGCGACCGCTACCTGTCGCGTGAGGAAGTCCAGGGCCGGTTTCCAGCCATCGAGCGCGAGTTCGAGCGCGTGGACAGCGACGGCGACGGCCGCATCTCGCCGGAGGAATTCCTGCGGTTGCGGCGGTTCCAGGCGCAGCAGAGGCTCAAGCAGCAGTGACCAGCGACAAGTGTGAGGTGGTCAGTGCTGCGTGCCGAATCCCAGCTCCTCAGAACTCAGCACTCAGAATCCGGCACTATCGAGCCTTGAGTTGCCCGACGATCTTTTCCAGGTAGGCCTGCTCGACGCGCAAGTGGCAGCAGGCCGGCGTTCTTGAGAATGCGGTGGGCAACCCGCAGGTCCTCGGGCACCAGTGTGTCGTCGTCGAGCTCGAGCGGGGCTCCGGCGCCAGGCAGGCCATCGAAATCACCGCGCTCCTGTGCTTCGCGGATGCGGTTCTCGGCGATGACGTCGAGGACGAGCATGGCGGCGTATCGTGTGGCGAATCCTGCAACTAATCCGTATAGCTTCGACGCATCCGCCAGCCAGTTGATTGAAGTGGCTTTTCACGTACGCCGGCATTATACTCAAGCGTGCCAGCCGGGATGTCACTGTCATGAACTCGGCACGTGGTTTGCTTGTTTTCCCTGAATGTCGTGCCGGCGTCGTCGTCGGCGTGACTTAATTCACGAAGAAAGGGGGCTACCATGGGTCTGCGGCTCAAATTCAACCTGGTGCTGCTGCTGGTGTTCATGCTCGGACTGGGCGTCACCGGCTATATCTCGTACGACCTGCTGCACAAGAATGCGCGCGAGGAGGTGGTGCGCAACGCTGGTGTAATGCTGGAGGCCGCTCTGTCCATGCGGGGCTACACGGTGGGCCAGGTGAGCCCCCTGCTGCCCTACGACTCGGAGAAATTCCACCCGCAGAGCGTCCCGGCGTACGCCGCGACGGAGATCATGAATCAGCTGCGCAAGAAGTACTCCGATTACGCCTACAAGGAAGCCGCGCTCAACCCGACCAACCCACGCAACCGGGCGATAGGCTGGGAGGCGGAGATCGTCGGCGCGTTTCGCCGAGACCCGCGTCTGGCCGAAGTCAGCGGCGTGCGGCAGACGCCGGCCGGCCTGTCGCTCTATCTCGCGCGCCCGTTCCAGATCAGAAACGAGGCCTGCCTTGCATGCCACACCAGTCCCGAACAAGCGCCGCCCGCCATGGTCAAGATCTACGGCAACAATAGCGGCTACGGCTGGAAGCACAATGAAATCGTCGGTGCGCAGATTGTTTCCGTTCCCATGTCGCTGCCGGTCCGCAATGCCGACCGGGCGTTCCTCACGTTCATGGGATCGCTGACGGCGGTATTCGTGGCCCTGTTCGCCATCCTCAACCTGATGATGAGCATGATGATCGTGCGGCCGATCACGAGGATGTCGGAGGCGGCCGACGAGATCTCGACCGGCAACATGGAGATTCCCGAGTTCGACGAATCGGGTGGCGACGAAGTGGCGTTGCTGAGAAGGTCCTTCAACCGCATGCGCCGCGGCCTGGAGAAGGCGATCGAGCTCATCGAGAAGAAATAGGGAATAACTTCCTCGGGAAATTTTTCCATGAGCGACGCACCCGGCAAACCCACCGGCCAGCGCGACAGCGGGCCCAAGGAGGCCACGGGTCCTGAAAAGTTTTCCGCCGAAACGCTGCGGAAGGTCGAGGCCGAGCTGGCGCAGCACATCGGCGCCATGGCGAAGGTGATCGTCAAGCGCGCCGCGGCAAAGGCGCGCTACGAATCCGAACTCTATATCCTGATCGCGAACGAGATCAAGGACCCCGATCTACGAAGTCATTTCATCCGCAGAGCAGCGTCCGCGTCGGATCGACGTTGAACGATCTCGCTTAGAGCTTACTGCGTACCGGGAGGCGCTGCTGCCCGCTAGCCGATGGGGGTGCGGCGCCGGCCCGTTCCTTTCCGGTGAATCTTCACGGTCGGGCCGCCCGCGCCGTGCTGCCCCGATCTTCCGGATCGAGTAGCCCTATCCTGCGAGCAAGAATTCCCTGACGATCCGTATCTGGTCGTCGGCCATCAGCATCGGCGCGTGCCCCACGCCCTGGAATTCAACCAGATTCGGCCTGGGTCCGCGTTGCGTCATGGCGGTGGCGGTCTCCTTCAAGAGCAAGTCCGACTGCGCGCCCCGGATGAGCAGCGTAGGGCAGGTGATGGCATCCCAGTACGGCCACAGGGCGAGGTCGGCGAGCGGCTGCGCCCGGAACGGAATGGCGATCCCCGGGTCGTAGCGGAACCCCCAGGAGCCGTCCTCGTATTGCTTCGCGCCGTGCACGGTGAGGTGGCGCCACTGGGCATCGGTGAGCGGACCGAACGGCGCCGATACCAGGCGTACCGTCGCTTCCATTTCATCCAGTGTCCTGAAACGCGGGTCCTTGCCGATGTAGCTCCCGATCCGCTCGAGCGCCGCCTTCGGGATGAGGGCGCCGACGTCGTTCAGCACCAGCTTCGCTATCGGAGTGTTGGGACGCGAGGCGAGCAGCATGCCGAATATGCCGCCCATCGAGGTGCCGACCCAGTGGATCCTGCGCGGCCCGCCGCCGGCCGTGACGCGGGCGATCAGCGCCGTCATGTCGGCGCAGTACTGCGGATAGCCGTAATCCGCCTTCGCGGGAAGCCAGTCGCTGCGTCCGCGGCCGGCGACATCGGGGCAGACCACCCGGAATTCCGGCAGCAGCGCCTGCGCGAGGAAATCGAAGTCGCGGCAGTTGCGGGTGAGGCCGTGCACGCAGATCGCCAGGCGCTCCGCGGCGGGGTCGCCCCACTCCACGTAGTGCATGCGGTGAAAGCCCTTGCCGGACAGGCACAGAACGTGGTCGCTTTTCATGTTCGGTCCGGGGCCCTGTCGCGCAGGAGTTTACCGCCCCTGAAAAACTGCACCCTGCCCGCGATCCGGAGGAACTCCTTGCGAGTGATCATGACCGATGTCCTCCCGCGGTCACAACATGAACAACCCGGCGCAACCGGCGCCGACGAAGACGACGAGATGCGCCCAGCTCCAGTAACGGTAGCGGACGCCGAGCTTGTCGGGCATTTCGTTCGCGAGCATGAACAACCGCCCGTCGGCGGGCTTGCGCAGGACATGGACGCCCTCCGTCGAACGCGACCGAACGTCGGTGTGGCGCGCGCGCACCTCGCGCCGCGCCTGAAGCCGGGCGAGCTCCCATTCCTTCATGCTGATCTTGCCGTCGCGGTCGAGGTCGAAGCGCGCGTTTAACTGGTTCTTGTCCGCTTTCCATTGGGCCAGCAGCGCGCCAATGTCGGCGTGCTCCTCGCCGGCCGCCACCGCCGCGGCAGTGGTGGTGCTGAACTCGCCGATGGCGTAAATCACCGACTTGGGCAGCAAGAGCCACTCCGTAAGGCGGCGGTCGAGTTCTTCCCAGGAGTCGTGGTCGTGGGTCAGGACTTCCGCGCCGTCCGGGGATATGACGCACTGGCCGGTATCGTCCACCAGCAGGAACTGCTCCACGCTCGCGCCGCTGTCCACCGTGCTCCATCTGTTCTGGGAGTCCTTTTCCTCGATGCGGAACGAATACCAGCAGCAGGTCGTGTGGCTCAGCCTGCTTCGGACCGGTTCTCCGGCAAGAAGCTCGGCGCGCCCGAAGAGCTCGACGTACCCCTGCGCGGCGGAGGCGACCTTGGACGTGGGAAGGTCGTGAATTGCGCGATAGCGCCGGTAGTTCGCGATCCAGGCGAGGAAGCTGACCGCCGACATGGCGAGCAGGGCGTACGGCCAGACTTCCGCGCTCTCGGCCTGGAACGCGACCGCGATGATGACGAGATGGATGGCGCCCGACAGCCATCCCGGCTGGTGCATGTGCGATGACGGGCTGATCGTTATCGCCACCTACCGCCTGCGCGGAAATGACAAGAGTCTCTCAGGACCCGAACAGCTTCTTGACGTCGACGTCCGCCTTCTCCTCGGCCTGGAATTCGAGCAGCTGCGCCGGCTTGAAGTTGAACATGCCCGCGATGATGGAGTCCGGGAACTGCTCGATGCGCACGTTGTTGATGTTCACCGATTCGTTGTAGAACTCGCGCCGGTCGGCGATGCCGTTCTCGAGGCTCGAGATACGCGTCTGCAGTTGCTGGAAGGTCTGGTTGGTCTTGAGGTCGGGGTAGGCTTCGGCCAGCGCGAACAGACTGCCGAGTGTCGCCCGCAGCGCGCCCTCGGCCTGTCCGAGCTGGGGAATGTTCTGCGCTTCGCGCGCCGCAAATACCCGCGAGCGCGCATCCATCACCTTGGTGAGCGTCTCCTGCTCGAACTTCATGTACTGCTTGCAGGTCTCGACCAGCTTCGGCAGCTCGTCGTGGCGCTGCTTCAGCAGCACGTCGATGTTGGCCCAGGCCTTGGTGACGTTGTGCTTCACCTGGACCAGGTTGTTGTAGAGCAGGATCGCGTACGCCACGATCGCCGCGAGCAATCCCAGCACGATGATGGTTCCGATGCCCATTGCCGCCTCCACTGCGATTGAAAGCCTGCGGCGATTCTATACCAGCGGCATAGCACCAACCATGTCATGCACCTAACAGAATCTCCCCTCCTGCCGGAGGAGGGGTGCCCGTGCAAGCGGGCGGGGTAGTGGGAGCGTTGCTGGTAGCTGCGCAGTCAATCCCGGCGCGACTGCGTCGCGCAGGTTCTTCAGGCGCGAGCTGTTGACTATCCATTCAGCGTTTACCCAACTCGCCCAGTGCTCGACCGCGACCCGGCGTCGGTCCCAGACGACTTTCAGGTAGGGGTTTGCTTTAGGGCATGGGAATATCAGTTGACCGGGTCTTATGCGGCTGTTCCCGCAAACGGGCCTGCGGCTAACGAGTCACAGCCGCACCCCTTGCCTGGTCTGCGCTGCTCGGCGGCGAACAGGGGCCCCAAGATCAAAATCCGTCACCCGTCAGTCGTGACTGGTCACCTGCCACTGGTCACCGTATCATTCTTGGACAAGGAGGAGAAACCGTGCCGGAGTTCGCGGGTTGAGTGGTGAAATCAAAATCTCCGAGCACGCAAGCGAACAGGCATCGCGCCGTGGCCTGAGCGAAGCGACCGTGCTCGGGGTGGCGCGAACTCCGGAACAGCGGGTTGCCGTACGGCCTGGCCGCGAGATAAGGCAGTCCCGCATTACCCTTCCGGCAGAGGGTAAACTGTATCTTGTGCGGGTTGTGGTGGACACCGGACCGCAGGCAGACACCGTGGTCACGGTGTATCGGACGAGCAGGATCGACAGGTACTGGAGCGGCTCATGAGAGTCAATTACGATGCAAGGACCGACACTCTGACTGTTGTATTTCGCGACGTGCCCGTTGCCGAGAGCGACGAGGACAAGCCTGGCGTGATCCTGGATTACGACGCGGCCGGCAATATCGTGTCGATCGAAGTGCTCGACGCTTCCAAGCGCGTCGAGGAGCCGCGCAAGGTCACCGTCGAGACCGAAGAGTAGGCCGGGTCGCGACAATCCAGCTTCCGCATTACCGGCTGGGTGCGCGAAAAGCGCTTTCCGTCACTGCGTCGCCCGTCGCTGGGCTTCAGGGCCTTCTGCCTTGAGGTCGTTCCGTCCTCATCCCTCATCCTTCATCCCTCATCCCT
>JBOIEM010000241.1:0-9735 GCA_050741115.1 Burkholderiales bacterium | reverse complement strand
TGACGAGCGCATTGCCGAGGAAATCCTACGAAGCCGGCGCGCGGGGGCCGCTCTCCGGGGTGCGCGTGCTCGATCTCTCGCGCCTCGTCGCCGGCACTACCATCACGCAGGTCCTGGGCGATTTCGGCGCGGAAGTGATCAAGGTCGAGCCGCCTGCCGGCGACACGCTGCGCGCCTGGCAGGTGAACGGCGTGCCAACCAACTGGAAGCTCTATTCGCGCAACAAGAAGAGCCTGTGCCTCGAGCTGCGCAAGCCCGAGGCGCGGAAGCTCCTGCTCGACCTCGTTCCCACGGCGGCGATGTTCATCGAGAGCTTCCGGCCCGGCACGCTCGAGGACATGGGGCTCGCTCCAGCCACCCTCCTCGAGCGCAACCCGAAGCTCGTCATCGTGCGCATCTCCGGCTGGGGCCAGGACGGGCCGTACCGGCGGCGGCCCGGCTTCGGCACGCTGGTCGAAGGCCTGTCCGGCTTCGCCTCGTTCAACGGTTTCGCCGACCGCGAGCCGGTGCTGCCGCCGATGTACCTCGCGGACACCGTCGCGGGGCTTTACGGCGCGGCCGCCGCGATGATCGCGTTGCGCGAGGTCGAGCAGAACGCCGGGTGCGGCCAGATCATCGATCTGCCGCTGCTCGATCCTCTGTTCGCGGTGCTCGGGCCGCAGGCGGCCAACTACCGGCTGACCGGAAAGGTGAAGCCGCGCACCGGCAGCCGCTCGACCAACGCCGGCCCGCGCAACGCCTACCGCTGCCGGGACGGACTCTACGTCTGCCTGTCCTCCTCCACCCAGAAGATGGCCGAGCGGCTGTTCCGCTCGATCGGCCGGCCGGAGCTGATCGAGGACCCGCGCTACCGCACCAACGCCGAGCGCGTGAAGCACGCGGAGGAACTCGATGCGATCATCGGAGAATTCGTCGTGCGGCGCACGCAGGCGGAGAACGTCGCGTTCTTCGAGCGCGCCGAGGTGACGATCGGGCCGATCTACGACATCCGGCAGATCCTCGGGGACCCGCACGTGCTGGCGCGCGAGCTCGTTGCGGACTATCCCGACCCCGACATCGGTGCATTCCCGATGCACCACGTCGTGCCGCGACTGTCGGGCACGCCGGCCTCGATCCGCACGCCCGCGCCGCGCCTCGGCGAGCACAACCGGATGCTCCTCGCCGAGCTCGGAATCGATGGCGCGGCCTATGCGAAACTGGCGGCGTCGGGCGTCGCGTTCGAGGGGGATTCTCCCGGAAAGGAGGAAGAGGAATGAAACCCGATCTGCCGGTGTGGCGATCGCTGCTCTACGTGCCGGTCAACGTCGAGAAATTCATCGAGAAGGCGCACACGAGGGGCGCGGACGTGATCCAGCTCGACCTCGAGGACGCGGTGCCTCCGGCCGAGAAGGAGAAAGCCCGCACGCTGGTCGAGAAAAATGCGGCGCGGGTGCGGCGCGGCGGCGCCGACGTGGTGGTGCGGATCAACCAGCCGCTCTCCCTCGCGGTGCGCGATCTCGAGGCAAGCATCTGCCCCGACGTGGACGGAATCGCCGTCACCAAGGCGGACAGCGCATCACACGTGAAGCTCCTCGACCAGCTCGTTACCGAGCTCGAGGACAAGCGCGGAATGAAGCCGGGATGCACGAAGTTCATCGTGATGATCGAGACCGCGAACGCCTTCACCCGCATCGACGAGATCCCGCGCGCGAGCGCGCGTGTCGTGGCGATGAACATCGGCGGCGAGGATTTCGCGCTCGATTTGAACGCCCAGCCGGACGACGAGGTTCTGCTCCACCCCAAGCAGCGCATGATCGTGGCCGCCCGCGCCGCCGGCGTAATGCCGCTCGGCTTCATCGGCACGGTGGCCGATTTCAGCGACTGGGAGAAATTCCGGATCATGGTGCGCCGCGCGCGCCGCTTCGGCTTCGACGGCGCCGGCTGCATTCACCCCGGGCAGGTGAAGATCGTGAACGAGGAATACACCCCGAGCGCGGAAGAGGTCGCCTACGCGCGCAAGGTGATCCAGATGGACAAGGAAGCGCAGGCAGCCGGGCGCGGCTCCTTTCAGATCGACGGCAAGATGATCGACATCCCGGTGGTGGTGCGCGCCGAGCGGCTGATCCGGCGCTACGAGGCGATCAAGGCACGCGAGGCGAGGACCCTGGCCGCCGCACGCTGATGCGGTTAGGGTGTGACAGGTGACCGTCACTTGACCTGGAACACTGACCCATGACGCAAGACCTGGAAAAGCTCAAGGAATGGATCGGGCAGAAGGAGTCTGACGTCGATTACGTCACCATCCCCGCCGTGCACCGACTCGCGGCGACGCTCGACCGCGATGATCCGATACCGCGGATGGGGGACCCCCTGCCGGTCGGCTGGCACCAGATCCTGTTCCCGCGCGTGGTGCGTCACTCGCAGATCGGGGCCGACGGCCACCCGCAGCGCGGCGACTTCCTGCCGCCGGTGCCATTGCCGCGGCGCATGTTCGCCGGCAAGCGCACCACGTTCCATGCGGATCTGCGCGTCGGCGACGATGTGCGCCGCGATTCCGTTATCAAAGACGTGACCGCGAAGCAAGGCCGCACCGGAACGATGGTGTTCGTGACGGTGAAGACCGAACTCACGAGCCCGCGCGGCCTCGCCATCACCGAGGAGCAGGACCTCGTCTATCGCGAGAGCCCCGCGCCCGGCGCGCCGCCCCAGCCGCCGCAGCCCGCGCCGGGAAAGGCGGTCTGGAGCCGCACCGTCACGCCCGACCCGGTGATGCTGTTCCGCTATTCGGCGCTCACCTTCAACGGGCACCGCATCCATTACGACAAGCCGTACGTGACCCAGATCGAGGGCTATCCCGATCTCATCATGAACGGCGGACTCACGACGCTCCTCGTGTTCGAGCTGGCGCGCGCCCACGCCCCCGCGCCGATGCGCCACATCACCTCGCGCAACGTGCGCGCGCTGTTCGTGAATCAGCCGATTGCGCTCGGGGGCGAGCCCGCGGCCGACGGGAAGACGGTGAAGCTCTGGGCGCTCAACCCCGATGGCGCGCTCGCGCTCACGGCCGAGGCGGAGTTCAGATAGTGGCTCGGGTCATCCTTCAAGCGTAAGCGGATGTCCGGCGGACCCCTCGAAGGCGTGCGCGTCATCGACCTCACCTCGGTCGTTATCGGGCCGCTGGCGACGCAGATCCTCGCCGATCACGGCGCCGAGGTCATCAAGGTCGAGTCCAAGGCCGGCGACCTGGTGCGCATCATGAACGGCCGCTCGGTCACGCCGGGCATGGGGGCGAAGTTCCTGCACCTCAACCGCAACAAGCGCTCGATCGTGCTCGACCTCAAGCGGCCCGCCGGGCACGAGGCGCTGCTGCGGCTGCTCAAGAACGCCGACGTCATGCTCTGGAACATCCGCCCGCAATCGATGGCGCGCATGAAGCTCTCGTACGACGACGTGCGGGCGGTCAACCCGAGGATCATTTATTGCGGCATGTTCGGCTTCGGCCAGGACGGCCGCTACCGCGACAAGCCCGCCTACGACACCATCATCCAGGGCGCGGGCGGAATGGCGGCGCTGCATCACCGCTCGTTCGGTGAGCCGCGCTTCGTGCCGATGGTGGTGGCGGACAAGGTGGTGGGGCTGATCGCGGTGCAGATGATCGCGATGGCGCTCTACGGGCGCACGCGGAGCGGCCGCGGCTGCGCGATCGAGATCCCGATGTTCGAGAACCTGGTCAAATTCGTGCTGGAAGAGCACATGTACCTGAAGACCTTCGTGCCGCCGCTGGGTGAGTCCGGCGACCCCCGGCTGCTCGACCCCATCAACAAGCCGTTGCCCACGCGCGACGGCTACGTCTGCATCTCGGCCAACACGGACGAGCAGGCCTTCGCATTCTTCGACGCGATCGGGCGGCCCGAACTGAAGTCCGACCCGCGCTTCGCGAGCATCCCGGCGCGCTTCGCCAACGTAACGGAATATTTTGAGGTCCGCATGGCCGCGCTCAAGGTGAAGACCACCGCCGAGTGGCTGGAGATCTTCGACCGCTGCGACGTGCCGGCCATGCCCTATCACACCCTCGACAGCCTGCTCGAGGACCCGCACCTCGCAGACGTCGGCTACTTTGAGCTGAAGGACCATCCCACCGAAGGCAAGACACGCAGCATGCGGCTGCCGAACACGTGGTCCACCGGCACGCGCCGCGAGTGGAGCCCGGCGCCGAAGCTCGGCCAGCACAGCGTCGAGATCCTGCGCGAGGCCGGCTACGACGACGCCGCGATCGAGACCATGGTCGCGAGCGGCGTGACCGTCGACGGCCGTATCCGGCAATAATCGCCCCGCCCACGGCTTGGACCCCGGGGAATGAACCGCGGGCGGCTGCTGTAAACTAGGCGCCCGCTCAACCCGCACCGAAACCGCAGCAAGTCTCGCCTCCCACATTCCACGGAGAAGCTCATGCACAGCTTGAAGTCGCACGCACGCCTGTCGCTCGCCTCAATCCTCCTCGCCTTCGCGCTCGGCCTCCCCGACTGCGCGATCGCGCAGGACAAGGACTACGCGCCGACCGTCGGCCAGGAAGGCAAGGACGTCATCTGGGTGCCGACGCCGCAGGCGCTGGTCGAAAAGATGCTCGACATGGCGAAGCTGACGGCGAAGGACATCCATTACGACCTTGGGAGCGGCGACGGGCGCACGGTCATCGCGGCCGCCAAGCGCGGGGCGCAGGCCTTCGGGGTGGAATACAACCCCGACCTAGTCGCGCTCTCGGAGCGGGCCGCCGCCAAGGAAGGCGTCTCCGCCAGGGCGAAGTTCATAAATGGCGACATCTTCCAGACCGACTTCAGCCAGGCCACCGTCGTCACGCTCTACCTCCTGCCGAGCCTCAACATCAAGTTGCGGCCGACGATTCTCAAGATGAAGCCCGGCACGCGCGTCGTCTCGCACGCGTTCAACATGGACGACTGGCAGCCCGACCAGACCGAGAACGTGGAGGGACGCACCGCCTATCTGTGGATCGTGCCGGCGCCGGTCGAGGGCGCCTGGCGCTGGAACGGCACGGGCAGCGGGCCGAAGGATTACCAGTTGAAGCTCCGCCAGCAGTTCCAGAAGGTCGAGGGCGAGATCGAGCTCGACGGCAGACTGGGCCAGCTGCGTGACGTGAAGCTGCGCGGCGACCAGATCAGCTTCACGGTGGTGAACACCGCCGGCGCCCGGCGCGACTTTTCCGGCCGCGTGGCCGGCAACTCCATGCAGGGCCTCATGAAGCCATTGAGCGGTTCCGGCGAAGCGAAGTGGTCCGCCACCCGCGCCCACTAAACCATGAGCGCAGCGGCGATCATCGGCGGCGGCATCATGGGGGGCGACATCGCCATCATCTTTGCCGCCGGCGGCTGGAAAGTGCATGTGATGAGCCCGTCGCAGAAAACCCGCGACGCATTGGCCCCGCGCGTTGCGGCCGGACTGAACAAGCTCGCGGCTCCGCCGGCCCATGCAGCCAACGTCAAGACCTACGCCAGGATTGACGACCTGCCGTGGCGCGACATCGGCATCATGGTGGAAGCCGCGACCGAGGACCTGCCGCTCAAGCAGAAGCTGTTCGCGCAGATCGAGACGCTCGCGCGCCCCGACATCGCGCTTGCAAGCAATACATCGAACTTCCCGATCGGAGAGATCGCGAAGGGGTTGAAGCGCCGAGCACGGGTCGCGGGCCTGCACTTCTTCATGCCGGCTCACCTCGTGCCGCTGGTGGAAGTGGTCAGCGCGGAGTCAACCGACCCAAGGGTGGCCGAGGAACTCCTCGCGCTCATGAAGGCGCTGGGCAAGGCGCCGATCTGGGTGAAGAGGGACGTCCCGGGCTTTGTCGGCAATCGCATCCAACACGCCATGCTCCGCGAGGCGCTCTACCTCATCAACGACGGCATCGTCGACGCGGAGGGCGTGGATACCGCGGTGCGCTACGGCTTCGGCTTCCGCTTCATCGCCTGCGGGCCCATTCTGCAAAAGGAGATGTCCGGCTGGGACACGAACTTCCTCGTCGCCGAAGCGCTCTACCCGCATCTCTACAACGACAAGACCCCCGCGCCCGTCGTGAAGGCGCTCGTCGACAAGGGTCACCTCGGCATGAAGGCGAGGCGCGGCTTCTGGGAGTGGGACGACGCGAAAATCGCGCAGGAAAAAGCGCGCATCGAGCGCTGCCTGCAAGCAGGGATGGAGATCCTGAACACAGACGGCGCGAAATGACGAGGTGGTGGCCAGAACGGGTCGTGACCGGGGCTCCCTCTATCGTTGCTCTCGCAGCGCCTTCGCAGCGGCGACCATATTGGCAAGCGCCGCCCTCGTTTCCGGCCATCCCCGGGTCTTCAGGCCGCAGTCGGGGTTAATCCACAGGTTGCGGGCCGGTAACACCGCCTGCGCTTTTTGCAGCAGCGCGGTTATTTCCTGCTCGGTAGGAACGCGGGGCGAATGGATGTCATAGACGCCCGGACCGATCTCGTTCGGATAACGGAAGCTCGCAAAAGCGTCGAGCAGCTCCATCTGCGACCTTGATGTTTCGATGGTAATGACATCGGCGTCCATTGCGGCGACGGACTCGATGATGTCGTTGAACTCCGAGTAGCACATATGCGTATGGATCTGAGTCGCTTCCGCCACGCCGGACGAGGCCAACCGGAAGGAATCCACGGCCCACCGGAGATAAGCCTTCCACTCCGCCGTGCGCAGGGGCAGCCCCTCGCGGATGGCCGGTTCGTCGATCTGGATGATGCGGATGCCGGCTTGTTCGAGGTCGCACACTTCATCGCGGATCGCCAGGGCGATCTGTTGCGTCGTGATCGAACGCGGCTGATCGTCCCGCACAAATGACCACTGCAGGATCGTGACCGGCCCGGTGAGCATCCCTTTGACAGGCTTGGTGGTCAACGACTGCGCGAATTGCGACCATTTCACCGTCATTGGCGCTCGGCGCTGCACATCGCCATAGATGAGGGGCGGCTTGACACAGCGCGAACCGTAACTCTGCACCCAGCCGTTCGCGGTGAACGCAAAACCGTCCAGAAGCTCGCCGAAGTACTCCACCATGTCGTTGCGTTCGAACTCGCCGTGCACCAGCACATCCAGACCAACGTCCTCCTGCCAGCGGATGGCCTGCTCGGTTTCCCCGCGAATCGCTGCCTCATACTGTTCCTGCGTTAATTCGCCCCTGCGGAAGCGGAGCCGGAGCTTTCGCACCTCATCGGTCTGAGGAAAGGACCCGATAGTGGTCGTGGGATATAACGGCAGATTGAGGAGCGCGTGTTGTTTTGCCTGGCGCACGTTAAAGGAACTTTGGCGGCTGAGATCGCTGCGACCAACGGCGGCAAGACGCTGCTTCACGGCGGGCCTGTGAATCAATACCGACTGGCGGCGGCTCTCCATGTCGAGCAGGTTCTGCTTGAGCTTATTCGCATGTTGCTGGTGAGAGCCGGGCCGCGCCAGTTCCTTGAGGGTGACGACTTCATCCAGTTTTTGCCGGGCAAAAACCAGCCAACGCTTGATCTCGCCGGGTAGCGCCACCTCGTCGTTTTCCAGCATGAGGTCACAGGGCACATGCAGCAACGAACAGGAAGGCGACAGCATCACTCGCTCACTACCAAGTTTTTCCACGGCCTTGGCGATCAGCGCCAGGGAGTGAACGAAATCGTTTTTCCACACGTTGCGGCCATCCACGACCCCCAGCGAGAGGCCCAGCTCCGGCGGGATCAAGGCCAACAAGGTGTTCAGTTGCGCCGGTGCCCTGGCCAGATCCAAATGCAGGAAGCGCACCGGAAGACCCGCGGCAAGCCCGGCGTTATCGTCGAGCCCCGCAAAATAGGGGGCAAGAATGATCTTGAGTCCGGGACACGCCTTCGCAATCTCGGCATAAGCCGACACGTAGGCGCGCTTCGCTTCGTCGCGCAAATCCAGTGCGAGGAAAGGCTCGTCGATCTGGACATATTGCGCGCCGAGACCCTGAAGTTCGCCCAGGATTTGCGAGTAGACGGGCACAAGCCGCTCGAGCAGGTCGAGGCGGTTGAAGCCCGCTTCTTTCTCCTTGCCCAGCAGCAAATAACTCACTGGTCCGACCAAAACGGGCTTCGCATTGACGCCAAGCGATCGCGCCTCCCGATACTCGTCCAGGGCCTTGCGCGAGGTCAGGCTGAAGGTCTGATCTTTCGTGAACTCGGGGACCAGGAAATGGTAATTGGTGTCGAACCACTTGGTCATCTCCATCGCGATGAGATCGAGACCGTCCTGCTGATAGCCGCGCGCCATGGCGAAGTACAAATCCAACTCGGAACCGCCGGATTTCTTGAGCAGCGGCCGATAGCGCGCGGGTATCGCGCCGACCGTGAGCGAGAGATCGAGCACATGGTCATAAAGCGAGAAATCGTTGCAGGGGATTAAATCGATGCCCGCTTCCTGCTGGAGCCGCCAGTTGTTCCGGCGGATGGCCCGGGCAGCCTCCAGGAGTTCGTCAAGGCTGATCCGGGAAGACCATAAATCTTCGCAGGCTCTCTTGAGTTCTCTGTGGCTGCCAATACGCGGGTAGCCGAGATTGTGCGTAAGCATGTGCACCTTTCCTTTCACAGGTTGACACTACCGCGAACATGGCGGTCCCGCCACGGAAAGAGGAAAGGCGAACACGCCCCGCGACCGCAGGCGCAATGAGTCCACCCGACTGAGCCCCAGACCGCGGAAGCATCGCCGTGGCGGATAAGGCAGGTCTCCTGGCTGGTAACACTTTCGCCACCCTTCCCATTCCGTTGCCGGAATAGTGGGTATCGCCGGCGAAAGCTTATGCGTTACTCACAGTTGCGCGACAGCTCGTGATTTGCACACGATTCCCTGCTACTTCGCGTAACGCGAAACCTTACCCGCTGGATGAAAAATCCAAGGGGAAGAATAGCGGTTTATTGTGCGCATGTAAAAGCTGCGTGAAATGTGAACAAAGCGGCCAGACGTGGCTTACGACTATTCAAAAAATTGGCCAGGGACGGCACCAACCGGCTACGCCAAGGCTCAGGTAGTTCAGTTGAGTTGGGCGAAAAGGAATGGTGGCCAGGGACGGAATTGAACCGCCGACACAAGGATTTTCAGTCCTCTGCTCTACCAACTGAGCTACCTGGCCACTTGCTGCAGAAAACCGTTGAACCGCCTAAGACTTAGGTGATAATTCCGGCGGTTAGCAAGCGCTCACTTAACGCCGATTTTGGGGCTTCGATCAGGCCGCAACATGCCTCGAAAGCGGACAGGTTTCATGCCGCCGTTGCCGAGACTGCTGAACTGCCTAATCCGACAGAAAAACGAAAGCGCGGTATTTAAGCGTCTATCGCGCACAGCGTCAAGAATATTCTCCGATCATCGGCGCCAAGCAACAAAAAACCCCGCGATTGCCTGCGGGGTTTTCTGTCTGGAAGGAAGGGGGCACGGGGGAAACCATGGGTTTCCCCTGTTCCTCTCCTGACCAGGAGATAGGTAACGCGCTCGCGCGTTACATATCCATTCCGCCCATGCCGCCCATGCCGCCGTGGCCGTGGCCCGCTTGGGACTCTTCCTTCGGCATCTCCGCGACCATGGCAGCAGTGGTGAGGATCAGGCCCGCCACCGAAGACGCGTTCTGCAGCGCGCAGCGCGCGACCTTGGTCGGATCCAGTACGCCCATCTGGACGAGATCGCCGTACTCACCGGTCTGGGCGTTGAAGCCGTAGTTGCCCTTGCCCTCGCTCACCTTGTTCACCACCACCG
>JBOIEM010000240.1:0-7530 GCA_050741115.1 Burkholderiales bacterium | reverse complement strand
TTGGCCATATCGACATATGACCTGCGCCGTACGCCTCGCATCCATCCCGTCCTGGCCGCAACGCATCACGCGCCTATTATTGAGATAGGCTCAAGCGTGGCCTGCGGAGAATGTTCCAGACGATATTGAGGAAGGTATTCGGCAGCCGCAATGACCGGCTGCTGCGCCAGTACGGGCGGCAGGTGCGCGCGATCAACGCGCTCGAGCCGCAGGTGCAGAAACTGACGGATGCGGAGCTGCGCGCCAAGACCGACGAATTCCGCGCCCGCGTCCGCGAGCGGCTTGCGGGGTTCTCGGGGGGCGCCGGCGACGACGTCGAGCGCGCGCAGCGGCGGGCGAGCGAGCTGAAGGACGCGCGCCGCAACCTCCTCGAGGAGCTGCTGCCGGAGGCGTTCGCGGTCGTGCGCGAAGCCGCCCGGCGCACCCTCAACATGCGCCATTTCGACGTGCAGTTGCTCGGCGGCGTGGCGCTCCACAATGGGAAGATCGCCGAAATGCGCACCGGCGAGGGCAAGACGCTGGTCGCGACCCTTCCCGCCTATCTCAACTCGCTCGCCGGCGAGGGCGTGCACATCGTGACGGTCAACGATTACCTGGCGAGCCGCGACGCCGAATGGATGGGCAAGATCTACCGCTTCCTGGGCCTCACCGTGGGGGTCAACCTCGCGTTCCACGACCTCGAGCCGGAAGAGCGCCAGGAAGCGAAGCGGCGCGCCTATGGCTCCGACATCACCTATGGCACCAACAACGAGTTCGGCTTCGACTACCTGCGCGACAACATGGTGTACCAGGTCCCCGAGCGCGTGCAACGGGGACTGCACTACGCGATCGTGGACGAGGTGGACTCGATCCTGATCGACGAGGCGCGCACCCCGCTCATCATCTCTGGGCAGGCCGAGGACACCACCGACCTCTACGTCCGCATGAACCGGGTGGTCCCGAGCCTCGTGCGCCAGAAGAAGGAGGACGCACCGGGCGACTACTGGGTTGACGAGAAGGCGCACCAGGTGCTGCTGTCGGAGCAGGGACACGAGCACGCGGAGGAGCTGCTGGCGAAAGCCGGCCTGCTTACGCCGGGGACGAGCCTCTACGATCCGGCCAACATCCACCTCATGCACCACCTGAACGCCGCGCTGCGGGCACACAGCCTGTTTCACCGCGACCAGCAGTACGTGGTGCAGGGCGGCGAGATCATCATCGTGGACGAGTTCACCGGGCGGCTGATGCCGGGGCGGCGCTGGTCGGAGGGCCTGCACCAGGCGGTCGAGGCCAAGGAGGGTGTCGAGATCCAGAAGGAAAATCAGACGCTCGCGACGATAACCTTCCAGAACTATTTCCGCATGTACGGCAAGCTCGCCGGCATGACCGGAACGGCGGACACGGAGGCCTACGAGTTCCAGCAGATCTACGGACTCGAGACGGTCGTGATTCCCACGCACATGAAGATGATCCGCGAAGACCGGATGGACCAGGTCTACCGGACCGCGCGCGAGAAGCACCGCGCGATCATCGACGATATCAAGGACTGCTACGAGCGCGGCCAGCCGACGCTGGTCGGCACCACGTCGATCGAGAACTCGGAACTGCTGTCCGAGATGCTCAACAAGGAGAAGCTGCCGCACAACGTGTTGAACGCCAAGCAGCACGCGCGCGAGGCCGAGATCGTGATCCAGGCCGGGCGGCCGAAGATGATCACCATCGCCACCAACATGGCGGGGCGCGGCACCGACATCGTGCTGGGCGGCAATCCCGAGCCGGAAATCAACCGGCTGCTGGAGGACCCCGCGCTCGAGGAGCCGAGCCGCAGGAAGCAGGCCGAAGCGGTCCGCATCGAGTGGCAGAAGCTGCACAACCAGGTGGTCGCGGCCGGGGGGCTGCACATCGTCGGCACCGAGCGGCACGAATCGCGCCGCATCGACAACCAGTTGCGCGGCCGCTCCGGGCGCCAGGGCGACCCCGGCTCGAGCCGGTTCTATCTCTCGCTCGAGGATCCCTTGCTCCGGATCTTCGCGTCGGACCGCGTGGCGGCGATCATGGAGCGGCTCAAGATGCCCGAGGGCGAGGCGATCGAGCACCGCTGGGTGACGCGCTCCATCGAGAACGCCCAGCGCAAGGTCGAATCGCGCAACTTCGACATCCGCAAGCACCTGCTGGAATACGACGACGTGGCGAACGACCAGAGAAAGGTCATCTACCAGCAGCGCAACGAGCTGCTGGAGTCGGTCGATATCTCGGAAACGCTGCGCCCGATGCGCGCCGATGTCATCGACAGCAGCGTGCGCCAGCACATTCCCCCGGGGAGCATGGAGGAGCAGTGGGACGTGGCGGGGCTGGAGAAGTCGCTGGAGGCGGAACTGCAGCTCAGGGTCGGCGTGGCGCGCTGGCTCAAGGACGCGCCCGAGCTCGAGGAGGAGGAGCTGCGCCGCCGCATCATCGATGCCGCGCACAAGCAGTACGAGGACAAGATCGCCGTCGTCGAACCGCAGGCGATGCGGCACTACGAGCGCGCGATCCTGCTGCAGAGCCTCGATACCCACTGGCGCGAGCACCTCGCCGCGCTCGACCATCTGCGCCAGGGCATTCACCTGCGCGGCTACGCGCAGAAGAACCCCACGCAGGAATACAAGCGCGAGGCGTTCGAGCTGTTCTCGATGATGCTGGATTCGATCAAGACCGAGGTCACGAGGACCCTGATGATGTTGCGGATCCCCAGTGCCCAGGAACTCGTGCCAGCTGAGGAGCGCGAAGCGCCGAGGAACGTGCAGTACCAGCACGCCGAATTCGCGGACAGCGGCGGCACCGCCACCGCGGCGGACGCGGAGGGCGACGTTGCGGTGGCCGAACGGCCGCGGCCCTTCGTGCGGGCGGCCGAGAAGGTCGGCCGCAACGATCCCTGCCCGTGCGGGTCGGGCAAGAAGTACAAGCACTGCCACGGCCGCCTGACCTAGCAGTGTGACCCGTGACGGGTGACTGGTGGCCGGCAACCACTGGTTGGCCGGCAAAGGTGCGTCAGCTTTCCCCGCTATAATTCACGCGGTTCATCGTCGCTGACGCTCGCGCTCATGCCCGTCAACCTGAAAGCTCCCGATCCAAAGAGCCTGTTGCCGGTGAAAGGGGTCAGCCTCGGGGTGGCGGAGGCGGGCATCCGCAAGGCGGGCCGCAAGGATCTGCTGGTGATGAATCTCGCGAGCGGCGCGCGGGTGGCGGGGGTGTTCACACAGAACCGCTTCTGCGCCGCGCCGGTGACGGTGGCGCGCCAGCACCTCAGCCTGCTCGACCCCGACGCCTCGATCCGGGCACTCGTCGTCAATACCGGCTGCGCCAACGCCGGCACCGGCAAGGAGGGCATTGCCGCGGCGCGCCAGACCTGCAACGAACTGGCGCGGCTGCTGGGGTGCTCCTCGACGCAGGTGCTGCCGTTCTCGACCGGAGTCATCATGGAGCCGCTGCCGGTCGAAAAAATCGCCGCCGGGCTTCCCGCCTGTATCGCCGCGCTGCGGGAGGACAGCTGGCTCGCGGCGGCGCAGGCGATCATGACGACCGACACGCTGCCGAAGGCCGCCTCGCGGCGCGTGACGGTGGATGGCGCCGAGGTCACGGTCACCGGCATCGCGAAGGGCGCGGGCATGATCCATCCCGACATGGCCACCCTGCTCGGATTCGTGGCGACCGACGCCCGCTTGACGCTGCCGCTCGCGCGCTCGCTGGTCGCGCGGGCGGCGGACTGCTCCTTCAACCGAATCACCGTGGACGGCGACACCTCCACCAACGACGCCTTCGTGCTGGTCGCCACGGGCCAGGCCGACATGCCGGAAATCGACGACGCGAGAAGCGCAGCGCATGGAGCGCTGCTGGAAGGCGTCACGGCGGTGGCCGCGGAGCTTGCGCAGGCCATCATCCGGGACGGCGAGGGCGCGACTAAGTTCATCACCGTCCGCGTCGAAGGCGGGCGGAAGGAGGAGGAGTGCCGCAAGGTGGCGTACTCGATCGCGCACTCGCCGCTGGTGAAGACCGCGTTCTTCGCGTCGGACCCCAACCTCGGCCGGATACTCGCGGCGGTCGGCTACGCCGGCGTGCCCGACCTCGCGGTGGACCGGGTCGACCTCTACCTCGACGACGTGCTGGTGGTGAAGAACGGGGGGCGCAGTCCCGGCTACCGCGAAGCCGACGGGGCGCGCGCCATGGGGAAGCCCGAGATCACGGTGCGGGTCGTGCTGAACCGCGGCACGGCCGCCGCGACGGTGTGGACTTGCGACCTGTCGCACGACTATGTGACGATCAACGCCGAATACCGAACCTGAAGTGGTTTAAGATTTCCCTTTATGAGCGACACCGCCAAGCTGATTCAGCAGGCCGAGGATCTGCTCACCCGCCTCGAGGGGTTATTGCTGCGCACGGCGCCGGCGACGGACTGGGACGCTTCCATCGCCTTCCGCTGGCGGAAGTTGAACGGCCGCGCCCACATCGAGCCGGTGCGGCACGTGCACCGCATCGCGCTGCGCGATCTCCAGGGCATCGACGCCCAGAAAGAGCTGGTCGAGCGCAACACGCGCCAGTTCGTGGAGGGTTATCCCGCCAACAACGTGCTGCTCACCGGCGCGCGCGGCACCGGCAAGTCCTCGCTCATCAAGGCGCTGCTCAACAAGTACGCCGCAAACGGGCTGCGGCTGATCGAGGTGGAAAAGCACGACCTGGTGGACCTGCCCGACATCGTGGACCGCATCGGCGAGCGGCCGGAACGGTTCGTCCTCTACTGCGACGATCTTTCGTTCGACGCCGGCGAGCCGGGGTTCAAGGCGCTCAAGGTCGTGCTGGACGGCTCGATCGCGGCGGCCACCGACAACTGCGTCATCTACGCCACCTCCAACCGGCGCCACCTGATGCCGGAGTACATGCAGGAGAACCTCGACTACAAGCACGTCGGCGAGGAAATTCACCCGAGCGAGACCTCGGAGGAGAAGGTGTCGTTGTCGGAGCGCTTCGGACTGTGGGCGGCGTTCTATCCCTTCGACCAGGACGACTATCTGAAGATCGTCGGAGTGTGGCTCGATCACTTCAAGGCGCCGGGCGCCCGAAGCGAGGAGGTGCAGCGCGCGGCGCTCCAGTGGGCGCTGCAACGCGGCTCGCGCAGCGGCCGCGTCGCCTGGCAGTTCGCGCGCGACTGGGCCGGAAGAGCACGGTTGAAGGAGGAAGCCGGAAGGCGGAAGTGAGACCTGCCCCTCGTCCCTCATCCCCCGCTTCTCGTCCCTCCAGTCGCGTAGAGGTCGCAGCGGCCGTTATCCAGCGGGAGGACGGCTCATTTCTCCTCGGCCAGCGGCCGGCGGGCCAGGTCTATGCCGGATACTGGGAGTTCCCCGGCGGCAAGATCGAGGCGGGGGAGGCGCCGCTGCCGGCGCTCGCCCGCGAGCTGCACGAGGAGCTCGGCGTCGACATCGAGACCGCCTATCCGTGGTTGACGCGCGACTACGATTACGCGCACGCCGCCGTCAGGCTGCGCTTCTTCCGGGTATTGAAATGGTCGGGAACGCTGCGCGGGCGCGAGAGCCAGCGCTTCGTGTGGCAGGCGCCTGACGCGATTTCGGTCGACCCCCTGCTGCCCGCCAACGCGCCGATCCTGCGCGCGCTGCGGCTGCCCCCCGTGTACGCGATTTCCCACGCCGCCGTGCTGGGTCGCGCGGAGTTCCTGCGGAGGCTCGAGCAGGCGCTCGCGGGCGGATTGAAGCTCGTGCAAGTGCGGGAGAAGGAACTCGGCGAGAACGAGCTCGCGGACCTTGCCGTCCGGGTGATCGGGCTCGCGCGCGCTCACGGCGCGCGCGTGCTGGTGAACGGCAATCTCCGGCTCGCGCGCAGCCTCGGCGCAGACGGCGTGCACCTCACTTCGGCGCAGTTGAAGGAGATCGGCGAGCGGCCCGATTTCGGGCTCGTGGGCGCCTCGTGTCACGATGCCGGAGAACTCGCGCGGACGCAGGCGCTGGGAGCCGACTTCGCGGTGCTGGGACCGGTGGCTCCGACGCCGACGCACCCTGGCGCGCCCGGGCTCGGGTGGGCGCGGTTCGCGGCGCTGCTCAAGGATTGCCCGGTTCCGGTCTACGCGCTCGGCGGGCTCAAGCATGCGGACCTGGAAACGGCGTGGCGCCACGGCGCGCACGGCATCAGCATGATGCGGGGAGCGTGGGCGGCCTTGCGCTGACGCGCGTGTGTTGGGCGCCGGGGACGGGACGCTCGACGCCGGGCCCGAAGCCGGGAGCCCGACCCTAGGATCCGTCGCGCGTCGGCTCGCCGGGGGTTGCGGTTTCCGGCCGGTCCTTGTCTTCCACGACGGGAACCCGGTACTGTTCGGCCGCCCACGCGCCGAGGTCGATCAGCTTGCAGCGCTCGGAGCAGAACGGACGCCACGCGCTCGCCGGCGTCCAGGGAACCCGCTTCCCGCAGGCGGGGCAATTTACGACACGCGGCTTCGGATTCATGTCCTACAGGTTGCAGAAGGTCAGCTCGAACTCGACGTCGGCGTCGGCCGCCTTGGGCCGCTGGATGCCTTCCTGGGTGGTGAACCGGATGTTGAGCGCGTACTTGTTGGCGCTGATCTCCGGCACGCAATGGTACTCGCGCTTCATTCGTATGCGCAGCATCTGCGAGAGGCGGCCCGCCATCATCTGCTGGTAGACGCCCTGGTAGGCGATCTGCGAGGTGGTCTTGCCCGACTCGCGCAGCAGCCGCAGCACGATCGCGATGGCGTCGCGCATCGGCAGGAAGGGCGCGAGCCACTGCTGCAGGTCGTGGCGGTGCTGTTCCGGGCCCTGCTGCAGCCAGTAATGGTACGAAGGCAGGTCGAATTCACAGACGCCGCCGGGGATCCCGGTGCGCTGCCGTATGCTCATCAGCCACTCGTTCTCGCGCAGCTCCTGCCCGATCCTGCCCGAGGCCTTGTAGAGCCGCGAGGAGGCCTGGTCGATCTGCCACAGCACGTTGTCGAGCGCTTCGCCCGAGACCTCCGGATTGTCGCGCAGCGACTCGAGCGAGTGCTTCTGCCGCTCCAGCTCCTGCAGCAGGTCGGACTTGAGATCGGCGCGTCCCGCCACCTCCAGGATCTCGAAGATCGAGAGCAGGGAGACGTGGTGCTCGTGCGCGTCGTTCTTGTGCAGGAAATAGTCGACGCGTTCGAACAGGTCCTCGAGCCGCAGCAGCGTGCGCACGCGCTCGCTCAGTGGATGCTCGTAGCTGATCACGTTAGCGGGTCGCGGTCCGGCCGGGTCCGGACGCGTGGCCAGTATTCATCAGAACCCGAAAAAAATAAAGCGATTATTGGCGCGTTCGGGGCGCCGCGCGCTGCCCTCGCGCGCCGCGCGCGAGCGCGAGGTAGCGGGCATGGAGCTGCGCGACCTGGCCGCGCAACGCCTCGATGCCGCCGTCGTTGTGCAGCACGTCGTCGGCGCGCCGCAGGCGCTCCGCGCGCGCGAGCTGCGTCGCCATGATCCGGCGCACTTCCTCGGGGGCGAGCCCCCTGGCGGCCGTGACGCGGCGGACCTGCTC
>JBOIEM010000239.1:0-16790 GCA_050741115.1 Burkholderiales bacterium | reverse complement strand
GCGCTCGCGTCCGGACTTGAGC
Source organism: Burkholderiales bacterium (assembly GCA_050741115.1). Classification (GTDB taxonomy): domain Bacteria; phylum Pseudomonadota; class Gammaproteobacteria; order Burkholderiales; family SG8-41; genus SG8-41. Next base: position 16,768 of record JBOIEM010000239.1, on the reverse strand, counting down.
GAGAGCAAGGTGCACAGCGCCCCGCCGAGCGTGAACCCCAGCAGCGAGATCGCAACGAGGAAACCCGCGATCCCACCCAGTATTCCGGCGGTCCGGCGGGCGACGACGTCAGCGGGGATTCCGAGATCCGATACCGCCAGGCCGCTTGCCGGGAGCTTTTCCTTCCCCGCAACCTGGAGGGCGAGGAGGAGCACCGCGAGCGCCAGCAGCGGAGTGCCGATCGCCCACGGAAAGAGCCCCGCCCTGAACCCGAAGTCCCGGCTCTGCCACAAGGCGGCGGCCACCGCCACCACAACCGCGAATGTGAACATAACGCTCATGGCGCTTCCCCGGGCCCCCGGCTCCGCGGCGGCGCCGGGTTCCCCGCGTCTCTGCGATCGCGCCTTCCACCAGGGATAGAGCGCGCCCGCGACGGTGAGCGCGATCATCCCCAGGACCCACGGCCGCATCAGCCATTCGGCGCCGTAGTTGTCCGTGGCGAGGAAGAGCCGGTTCTCCGCGAGCGGGCCCAGCACGAGCCCCAGGATCAGCGCCGGGCGCGGCCAGTGCAGCTTCTCCATCACCCAGCCGAGGATGCCGAAGAACAGCACCAGGTAGAGGTCCTCGAACGCGTTCTTTTCCGCGAACGCCCCGAGGTAGATGAGGAGCAGCACCGGCGGAATGAGGAGGCTGCCCCGCACCTGGGTCACTTTCGCGAGCTGGTTCAGGAACACGAAGCACGCCGCCACCGTGACGATGTTGGCGATGACGATGGTCCAGACGAAGGAAAACGTGAGCGAGAGATGGCCGCCGCGGCTCTCCGGAATGAGCATGCCGGGGCCGGGAACGAGCCCCTGGATGATGAAGGCGCCGAGCAGGATCGCCATGGTGACGCCGCTCGGCACGCCGAAGGCGATGGTCGGGATCAGGTGGCCGCCGAGCGTGGAGTTGTTGGCCGCGCCGGGACCCAGCACTCCTTCCACCGCGCCCTTGCCGAAGCGCTCCCGCCCAGGCGAGCTCTGCACGGCGTGGGCGTAGGCGATCCACTGCGTGACGCTGCCGCCCATGCCGGGGATGATGCCGACGTAGGCGCCGATGGCGCTGCACCGGATCACCAGCCATGCGTGCCGGAAGGTGTCCTTGACGCCTTCCATGACGCCGCCGAGCCGGGCGATCTTCTCGCGCGCGATCGAAGTCCGGCGCACGGCGAGTTCGATGATCTCGGGGATCGCGAAGAAGCCGATGGTGATCGGGACCAGCCCGATGCCGTCCCACAGGAACAGCTGGTCGAAGGTATAACGCTGCGTGCCGGAGATGGGATCGAGGCCGATGGTGGCGAGCATGAGGCCCAGGCCCGCGGCGATGAGGCCCTTCAGCAGGCTGTCCCCGGCGAGCGCGGCGACGAAAGTCAGCCCCAGTACGGCGAGCATGAAGTACTCCGGGGAGCCGAATGCGAGCACCAGCGGGCGCACCACGGGAATGGCCAGTGCGAGCGCAAACGCGCCGAAGAGCGCGCCCACCAGCGAGCTCATGAGCGCCGCGCCGAGCGCCCGTCCCGCCTCTCCCTTCTTCGCCATGGGGTGGCCGTCCACGATCGTGGCTGCGGTCGTCGGCTCCCCGGGCACGCCGAACAGGATGGAGGTGATATCGCCGGTGGTGGCAGTGACCGCCGCCATGCCGAGGAGAAACGCGAACGCCTCGGACGGCTGCATGGTGAAGATGAACGGCAGCATCAGGGCGAGGGTCGTCGGCCCGCCCAGTCCCGGAAGGATGCCGACGGCGAACCCCAGCGCGATGCCCACGAGCATCAGGCCGAGCGCGGTGGGCGTGAAAACCAGGTAGAGGCCCGAGACGAAAGCCCCGGCCATTTCGGCGAGCATTTCCCCTCCCAGGTTTCCGGCTGGCACCGTCATTCCCGCGCAGGCGGGAACGTGGAGAGTCGTTCTACTGGTAAAGAGCCTGCTTCAGCTTGTCGATGAGGGCGGCGTCGAGCTTGAACACGTCAGCGACGAGGCGCCCCATCTCCTCCCCCGTCACGGGGTCAATCGAGAGGTTCGCCTTCTCGGCTTCCGCCAGGAACGCCGGGTCCTTCAACACCGCGTGAAACGCCGCGTGCAGGGTCTGGACGCGGTCCTTCGGCGTCGCGGGGGGGAGCGCGAAGGGGCGCGCGAATGCGCTGCTGTTCTGCACGCCGACCTCGATCAGCCGGCGCGCGTCCTCCGACTTGGCGAGGTTGACCGCCAGCGGGACGTTGGGCAGCTCCGGAAACGGCTTGGCGACGATCTGCACCACCGGGACCACCTCCCCGGTTTCGAGGCCCTTGCGCCAGGTCGCCCGCATCGACTCCCACGACCAGCACCCGCCGGCGATCTCACCGCTCTCCGCGGCGAGGCGGATGACCGAGGTCCCCTTGTAGCCGGAGACGACCTGCACCGGCAGGCCCAGCGCGGCCTTGAGGATGCGTCCCGCGTTGTCGGGAGTGGCGCCGGTGGCAACGCCGCCCAGCTTGACCGGCGCTTTCGCCGCCTGCCAGCGCTCGATGCTGGTAATGCCGCTCGCCCGGGTGAGACCGCACACCACGTCTTCCTTGACCGCGGCGCCGAGGTACTCGAAGCGCCGCGCGTCGAACTCGATGCCCTTCTGCCCCAGGACCTGGCCCAGGATGATGGCGCCGTTGAAATGCCCCACCGTCAGGCCGTCCGGCTTCGCCGCCTTGTACAGGTAATTCGTCATGAGGATGCTGCCCGCCCCCGGCATGTTGTCCACGACCACCGCCGGATTGCCGGGTATGTGCTTGCCGAGATGCCGGCCGATCAGCCGGGCGTAGGTGTCGAAGCCGCCGCCCGGCGCGAGGCCGACCACGACGCGCAGGGTCTTGCCCTCGTAGTAGGGCTGGGATTGCGCCGCGCCGCCAGAAAACGCGGCAAGCGCGATGATCGTCGTCAGCGCTGCCGGAAACCGCATGACCATCCTGCCCTCCTGCGGATCGAACGGGTGTCGGATTCTGTCACGCTTCACCGGCGAAAGCGAGCGAGCTCGTGGAGGCAAAGGTGCGTAAAGGCGAGCCCCGAGAGGATCGGCGCGAGCAGGTTGGCGATCGGGACGTAGTAAAGCGCCGCGAGCACGAGTCCCAGCGCGTAGAGCCTGCCGCCGGCCGCCTGCACGACCGCGCGGTATTCGGCGGCGCTGGCATGCTCGGCGAGCGCGTCGTAGCGGAACACGCGCTGGTTGAAAAGCGCTGAAATGAGCGCGGGCAGCGCCAGCGCGCCGATGCCGGTCAGCCAGAGCGGCAGGCTCAGCAGCCAGAGCGCGGCGAACAGTATGATCGAGGTCGCCGCGTTCCATGCGCTGCCCGCCGCGGTCCCGCCCCGGCGCCGCTCGAGCTGCGGGAAATGGCGCCCCGCGACGAGCGGCACGATCACCGGCATCGCGAGGAGCTCGGTCGCGACGACCGCCGTGACGAACATCACCGGCACGAGCAGCGCGAACGCGGCGATACCGCTCGCCCAGATGAAGATCGACGCGAGCCCCCAGTCGCGCAACCACGCAAGCCAGGCGGTGGTGGCGATCCACTCGGCCACCCAGCGCGCCCAGTCGTCGGCGAAGGCCCACACGAGCGCCGCCCATACGGCAATCGCGACGAGCGGCGGCACCAATGCCAGCGCGAGCACGCGCGGCTCGCGCAGGTCGCGCAGCGCGGCGTTGAGCGCGGCGATCACCGGATGCATGCGCCTATTCTAATTGGTCCTCCCTTCCCCCCTTGCGGGCGAAGGTTAGGATGGGGGGCTTCGCGACAATGCAGGTAGAATGCCCGCACGACGCGACGCGCCCCGCACCGATCGGAATGTCATCCGCCCGCTCCGCCCTTCCCGCCTGGCAGAAACTCGCCGAGCACCAGCGCGCCCAATCCCGCCTGCACCTGCGCGAGCTCTTCGCCCGCGATCCCGGGCGCTTCGGGAAATTCAGCCTCGCCGTGGACGGCCTGCTGCTCGACTATTCGAAGCAGCGCGTCACGGAGGATACGATGCGGCTGCTCGCGGATCTCGCGCGCGCATGCGAGCTCGAAGCCTGGCGCACGCGCATGCTGACGGGCGCCCGCGTCAACGCGAGCGAGGATCGTGCCGCGCTTCACGTCGCGCTGCGGGCCGGGGCATCGCTCCGCGTCGAGGGGCGGGACGTGACGCAGGACGTGGCGGAAGTGCTCGCGGGCATGCAGCGCTTCGCGCGCGGGGTGCGTTCGGGCCGCCTCCGGGGCGCAACCGGGCGCGCGTTCACCGATGTGCTCAATCTCGGCATCGGCGGCTCCGACCTCGGTCCGCGCCTCGCCTGCGACGCGCTCCGGCACTGCTCGAACTCAGGGCCGCGGCCGCACTTCGTATCCAACGTGGACGGCGCCGCCGTCACGGACGCCCTCGACCGCCTCCAGCCCGCGACCACGCTCGTCATCGTGTCCTCCAAGACCTTCGCCACCCAGGAGACGCTCGCCAACGCAACCACCGTCCGGACGTGGCTCGAGCGGAAGCTGAAGAGCAAAGCGGCGCGCCATCTGTGCGCGGTCACCGCGAACCCCGGGCGCGCGGCCGCCTTCGGCGTGCCCGCGGACCGCATCTTCCGGACCTGGGACTGGGTGGGCGGCCGCTATTCGTTGTGCTCGGCGGTGGGCCTGCCCGTTGCGCTCGCAATCGGTATGGAGCGCTTCGACGGGCTGCGGGCCGGCGCGCGCGCGATGGACGAGCATTTCGCCCGCGCGCCGCTGGAGGTGAACCTCCCGGTCGTGATGGGGCTGCTCGAAGTGTGGAACGTCAATTTCCTCGGCTGCGGCACCCGCGCGGTGCTGCCGTATGACGAGCGGCTGCGGCTGCTGCCCGCCTATCTGCAGCAGCTGGAGATGGAGTCGTGCGGCAAGTCGGTGACCCGCGAGGGCTCGCGGGCCGGACACGCGACGGCGCCGGTCACCTGGGGCAGCGCGGGTACCGACGCCCAGCACGCCTATTTCCAGCCGCTCCACCAGGGCACCGCGGTGGTGCCGGCGGATTTCATCGCCTGCTGCCGGCCGCATTACCGGTTGCGCGGCCACCACCGGGCGCTGCTCGCCAACTTCTTCGCGCAGACCGAAGCGCTCGCGCGCGGCTTGGAGGAGAACGAGGCCGCGGCGGAGATGCGCACGCAGGGGCTTTCCGGGGCGGCCGCCCGGGAATTGCTGCCCCACCGCGCGTTCGACGGCAACCGCCCCACGACCTCGATCCTGCTCGATCAACTCACGCCGCGGGCGCTGGGCGCGCTGATCGCGCTCCACGAGCACAAGGTATTCGTGCAATCGGTGATCTGGAACGTGAACGCGTTCGACCAGTGGGGCGTGGAGCTCGGCAAGAGCCTCGCCGGGCGCATCCTGCAGGAGCTCGAGGGAGCCGCCCCCGCGGCCGGCCACGACAGCTCGACCAACGGCTTGATCAACCACTACCTGCGGCTCCAATCTTCTTACCGACGGAGGAAAACGTGAACGACGAAACGCTGAACATGAGCATCCGCAAGTTCCTGAAAACGGTGGGCGTGAATTCCCAGCTCGCCATCGAGAAGGCGGTGCAGAAGGCGGTCGCGGACGGCCGGCTGAAAGGAAAGGAATCGTTTCCGGCCGCGATGACCCTGTCGATCGGGAAACTGAACCTCGAGGTGAAGTTCGACGGCGAGATCCGGCTCGAGTGAAAACTCAGAGCTTGAACAGGTGCTCGCGGTAGTACTTCAGCTCCGCGATCGACTCGTAGATGTCCGCGAGCGCCTCATGCTTGCCATGCTTGACGAGCCCCGCCATGATCTCCGGCTTCCAGCGTTTCGCCAGCTCCTTCAGGGTACTCACGTCTAGGTTGCGGTAGAGGAAATACGCCTCCAGCTGCGGCATGTAGCGCGCGAGGAAGCGGCGGTCCTGGTGCACTGAGTTGCCGCACATGGGGGACATTTTGGACGGCACGTGCTCGGAGAGAAACGCGAGCAGGCGCTGCTCGACCTCCCCTTCGGACTGGGTGGAAGCCTTCACCTTCTCGATGAGCCCGCTCTTCGCGTGAGTGGACCGGTTCCAATCGTCCATCGCCGCGAGCACCGCGTCGGGCTGGTGCACGACCCGGACCGGCCCCTCCGCGACGATGTTCAACCGGGCATCGGTCACGACCACCGCCACCTCGAGGATCCGGTCCGAGTCGGGATCGAGCCCGCTCATTTCCATGTCGATCCAGATGAGGTGGTTCGCGTCCTGTGCCATGCGCGTTGTTGGGATCGCCGCGTATTTCGGCGATAATTGTGTCACAGATCGCGCACTCCCGTCAGAGCCGCATGTCCGCAGCGAACACTTTCGGCGCCGTCTTCGTCGCGGCGCTCGCGCTCGCCACCGCGACGCGGCTCTGGCTCGCCTCGCGCCACGTGAGCCACGTCCGCTCGCACCGCGGCCGCGTGCCCGACGCGTTCGCAGCCGAGATCAGTCTCGACGCGCACCAGAAGGCCGCCGACTACACCTGCGCCAAGACGCGTCTCGCGATGGGGGAGGTCGCATTCGACGCCGCCGTCCTCCTCGCCCTCACGTTCGGCGGCGTGCTGCAATGGCTGCACGAAGCCTCGGCGGCGTGGCTGCCGGACGGCATCGGGCGGGGGCTCCTGCTCCTCGTCCTGGTGGGCGCGCTGATGACGGCGCTCGAAATGCCGTTCGGCCTCTATCGCACTTTCGTCATCGAGTCCCGCTTCGGCTTCAACAAGATGACGCCTGCGCTTTACCTCGTCGATTTCGCCAAGAGCGTCGCGCTCGCGCTCGCCTTCGGCTTGCCGCTCGGGGCGATCGTGCTGTGGCTGATGGCAAGCGCCGGACAGTACTGGTGGCTCTACGCGTGGCTCACGTGGGTCGCGTTCAATCTGTTCATGGTCGCGATCTATCCGACGTGGATCGCGCCGCTCTTCAACCGGTTTTCGCCGATGCAGGACCCCGAGCTGAAGGAGCGGGTGGAGCGCCTGATGGCGCGCTGCGGCTTCCGGGTGAAAGGGCTGATGGTGATGGACGGCTCGCGCCGCAGCACGCACGGCAACGCCTACTTCACCGGGTTCGGAACCTCGAAGCGCATCGTGTTCTTCGATACGCTGCTCGCGCGGCTGAATCCCGGCGAGGTCGAGGCGGTGCTGGCCCACGAGCTGGGCCATTTCAAGCTGCTCCACGTCGTGAAGCGGATGGCGTGGCTCGCGGCGGCAAGCCTCGCCACCCTGTGGCTCCTGGGGTGGATCATGCAGCAACCCTGGTTTTACGAGGGGCTCAACGTGCACGCGCCGTCCACCGCGATGGCGCTCGTCCTGTTCGCGATCGTGCTGCCCCCGTTCACCTTCCCGCTGCAGCCGCTCGGCGCGCGGCTGTCGCGCCGGCACGAGTTCGAGGCCGACCGCTACGCGGCCGAGCACGCCTCGGCGCGCGATCTGGTCTCGGCGCTGACCAAGCTCTACCGCGACAACGCCGCGACGCTCACGCCCGATCCGCTGCACTCGGTGTTCTACGATTCCCACCCGCCCGCGGTCGCGCGCATCGCCCGGCTTCAGAAAGCCTGAGGAGGGAATATGTCCAAGACCGTTGCCGATCTCGCCGCGGGAAGGTGCAAGCCGTGCGAAGGCGGCGTCGCGCCGCTCCGGGAGCAGGAAATCCGCAACTTGCTCAAGCAGCTCGACGGCTGGGCGTACGAGGGCGGCCGCATCGTCAAGACCTACGCCGTCAAGAACCACTATCAGGCGATGGCGTTCGCGAATGCCGTCGCCTGGATCTCCCACCGCGAGGACCACCACCCGGACATGACGGTCGGCTACGACCGTTGCCGCGTCGAGTACGTGACGCACGCCATCGACGGGCTGTCCGAGAACGATTTCATCTGCGCCGCCAAGCTCGACCGGCTGTTCGACCTGTAAGCGATCCGTGACGCGGCGCGCGCTCCAGAACAAGCCGCCGAAGCACGGGCCACGAGCCGCGAGTCACGAGTCACGGCTGCTGGAGGGCCAGGTCGTCGCCAGTTTCGGGCGGCGCTACCTGGTCGAGCTCGCCGACTCGAGCGCGCTCGACTGCGTGACGAGGGGCAGGCGCGGCATGCTCGCGTGCGGAGACCGGGTGACGGTCGCGCGCGGCGGAGCCGGCAAGGGCGTGATCGAGGCGGTGGGCGCGCGCAGGACATTGCTCTACCGTTCCGATGCGGCGCGCCAGAAGCTCGTCGCCGCCAACGTCACGCAGGTCGTGATCGTGGTCGCGCCCGTGCCGACCTTCAGCGAGGACCTGGTCAATCGCTGTGTGGCGGCGGCGGAGCACGGCGGCATGGCGACGCTCATCGCGCTCAACAAGTCAGACCTGCCGCAGGCGCAGGCGGCGCTCGGCGCGCTCGAGCTCTACCGCGGGCTCGGCTACCGGCTGGCGGCGCTGTCGGCCAAGCGCGACCTCGCGCCCCTGGTGCCGCACCTGAAGGGAGAGACGAGCGTGCTGGTCGGCCAGTCCGGGATGGGGAAGTCGACGATCATCAACGGGCTCATTCCCGCCGCCGCGGTGCGCGTCGCCGAGGTTTCAGCCGCGCTCGATTCCGGGCGGCACACCACCACCCACACGCGCCTCTACCACCTGGACGCCGCGAGCCACATCATCGACTCGCCGGGCATGCAGGCGTTCGGACTGCACCACCTCGACGAGGCCGCGCTTGCGCATGCGTTCGTCGAGTTCCAGCCCTGGCTGGGACAGTGCCGCTTCCGCGACTGCCGCCACCTGTCCGAGCCTGGCTGCGCCGTCGCCGCGGCCTGCGAACGCGGAGAAATCAGCGAAAGGCGTCTGGAATCCTACCGCGGCCTGGTCCGCGAGCGGAAGCCGTGAATCCCGGGCGCGCTTCGACCGTTCCGGTTCCCCTTCTGCCCGGAGGACGGCAGCCCGCCCCGGCCCCCATCAAGCAGGGCGGTGCAGGGACGGCAGCTCGCGCGCAAATACGCGCCGGCCGCGCTTGAAGCCCTTCAGGGGCTGCGCCACGGTCGCGATGACCTCCGCCGGCGTTCCGGCATTCCACACGACGAGATCGGCCGGGCCGCCGACGGCGATGCCGTAATCGCGCCTGCGCAGAATGCGCGCGGGGCGCTCGGTCAGCATCGCGAAGCATTCGGAGAGGTCTTCCGCGGTGCCGCGCTGCACGACGTTCGCGTACAGGTTCGCGATCCGCACCAGCGAGCAATCGCCGTAGGGCGTGAACGGGTTCAGCACGTTGTTGGTCGCAATGGAGCAGTTCGCCCCCTGCGCGATGAGCGCGTTGGCGTCCGCGACGCCGCGGATGATACTGTGCTCCAGGTGGCGCCCGCTGGTAAAGAGGTCGGTGGCCGGAAGCACCGTCACGGCAACGCCGGAGCCGGCGAGCCGCCGGCCGAGCGCTTCCAGTTCGGCGGGCGGCAGGCACGAATACTTGTTGCCGTGGCCGATCGCCACGCGCCCGCCCCAGCCGATTTGGTCGGCAAGGTCGCATACCAGGTGGATCGCCATGTCGTGGGTCGTGTAGCCGCCGTCGAGATGGATGTCGATGTCCACGTCGAACTCCTTCGCGAGCGCGAAGATGCGCCGAATCTGCGCGGGGCCGTCGGCGTCATAGCGCGGCGCGCCTCCGACCACCTGCGCCCCACGTTTGAGCGCCGCGACGACGTTCGCCTCGCCCCCCGGGACGTTGGTCCAGCCTTCCTGGAGAAAGACGCAAAGCTGAAGGTCAATCGCCCACGCGTAATCCTTCGCCAGGCGCTCGATCGCCTCGTAGCCGCGCAGGCCGACATTGGGGTCCACCTCGACGTGCGTGCGCATGTGGGTGACGCCGTTGAGCAAGCACTGCTCGAGCGTCGCGCTGGCGCGCGCGTAGACGTCCTCGACCGTGAACGTGTGCTTGACCGCGGAGGTGCGCATCATGTGGTCGGTTGCGCGCCGGTCCGGGAGCGGCGCCACGCGGTCGAGTATCCTCGTCTTGTCGAGATGAAAATGACTCTCCACCAGACCCGGGGACACGAAACGCCCGCGGGCATCCACGCTGTCGCTCTCGCCGGAAACGCGGGGCTCGATGGCGGCGATGCGTCCGCCGGCGACCGCAATGTCGACGATCGCGCCCGCGAATCCGCCATTCGCCAGCCGCGCATTCCGCAGGATAAAATCAAATGCCACGTCGGCATCCCTCCGCGCTTCAGGACTCGTGAGCTTGCGTCACGCCCCGAATTATCGCAGAGGGTGACATCGGTGAGCATGCGCGAAGACATCCAGGACGCGGTCAACCGCGTCGATCGGGAGCGGCTGTGGCGGCGCCTCATGGAGATGGCGCGGATCGGCGCCATCCCCGGCGGCGGCGTCAACCGCGCGGCTTTTTCGAAGGAAGATATCGCGGCGCGGACGCTGCTCATCTCCTGGGCGCGCGGGCGCAACTTCACGGTGGCCATGGACGCGATCGGCAACCTCTTCATCCGGCGCGCCGGGACCGATCCGCGCGCCGCGCCGGTGATGACCGGCAGCCACATGGACAGCCAGCCGCGCGGCGGGCGCTTCGACGGCATCTACGGCGTGCTGGCGGGCCTGGAAGCGCTCGAAGCGATCGAGGTAGCGGGCGCAACAACCCGTCACCCGATCGAGCTCGTCGCCTGGAGCAACGAGGAAGGCGGCCGCTTCGCCCCCTGCACCATGGGCTCGGCGGTGTACACCGGCGCGAAGCCGCTCGCCGATTTTCTCGAGGTGCGGGACAACGAGGGCGTCGCGTTGAAGGACGCGCTGGCGCAGACGCTCGCCGCCGCACCCGCGGCCGAAAAGCGCGCGCTGAACGCGCCCGCCGCCGCCTACATCGAGGCCCACATCGAGCAGGGGCCGCTGCTCGAGCAGGAGGGAGAGACCATCGGCGTCGTGACCGGCATCCAGGGCCTGCGCTGGTTCAACGTCGAGGTGATCGGGGAGACCGCGCATGCCGGCACCACGCCGCTCGGGACGCGCAAGGACGCGCTGCGCGAGGCGATCGCCGCCATCAACGCGCTGCACGAGGTGACGCGCGACGCGGGCGAGGCGCTGCGCTTCACGATCGGGCGCATGCTGGTCACGCCGAATTCGCCCAATTCGGTCCCGAGCCACGTCCTGTTCTCGGTCGACGTGCGCCATCCCGACCCGGCGACGATCGCGCGCCTGGGTGAAGCGATCGAGCCGGCGGTGCGGACGGCCGTGGATCGCTGTTCGGCCAGGGTCACGCGCACGCTCCACGACGATCCGTGCGCGTTCGATTCCGTGGTAGTGGACTGCGTGGAGCGCGCCGCGCAGGCGCTGAAGCTCCCCTACCGGCGCATGCCCTCGGGCGCTAGCCACGACGCAATGTACCTGGCGCGGGTATGTCCGACCGGCATGATCTTCGTGCCGTGCGAGCGGGGGATCAGCCACAACGAGGCCGAAAATGCCCGGCCCGGCGATCTCGCCGCCGGCGCGCGGGTGCTCACCGCCGTGCTGCTGGAGCTCGCCAACCGGCCCGTTACTGCTTCTCGGGGTAGCTGATCCCGGTGATCTCGACCTCGGCGTCTCCGGCCGGCCGGCGCCACTTAACGGTATCGCCGACTTTCGCGCCGAGCATCGCCTTCGCCAGCGGGGACGCCCAGCTGATCCGGCCGGCCGCGACATCGGCTTCGTCGTCGCCCACCAGCGTGAAGCGGTGCTCTTTTCCGTCCTCGTCGAGTATCGTCACCGTGGCGCCGAAATGCACCGCGTCGCGCGGCTGGCCGAGGGGATCGACGACCTCGGCGCGCTCGAGCTGGGTATTGACGTAGCGCTGGTCGCGCTCGACCTCCCGCAGCTTCTGCTTGGCGCCCGAATCATCGGCCGATTGCGCGGCGAGCGTCTCGTGCAGCGCCTGCAGCTCGCGCGCCCGCGCCTGCAGTTGCTCCAGCCCCTGGGGCGTGACGTAGTTGGGGTGCGCGGGCAGCGGGCGCTCGGGCAGTTCGCCCGCCGCCAGATCGTCGACGCTTTCCTTGGTGAAGGCTCGACTCATAATCCACCCGCCAACGAAGGGGAAACCGCCGAATTCACCGGCATCGGCCGCGGGATGCCCGGTGCAATTCGGCGGGTCAACCGGGCGCAGCGCGTCCCGGTCAACCCTACTTATACCGGCACTCCGGACCCGAAGCAACAGCCGCGCCCCGGCCCGGCCGTCCCCGGCGCGCCGCCGTGCGCCGGATCTCAGTAGCCGAGGAACGCCGTCAGCTCATCCTTGCGCGTGATGGTGTCCTGGTAGCCGAGCCGGATCAATGCCCGGCAATACGACCGCTCGAACAGCAGGTAGGAAAGCAGGTTGGCGCCGCTGCGCCGCAGCCCGCCCACCATGAAGAGCAGGGCGCGGATCGTGTGGGGCAGCTCGTCCGCATGCGCCACCGCGATGCGCTCCGGCTCCTCGCTCGGCGAGATCACCCGGAAGTCCACGTGGTGCAGGGGATATTGGCTCCGCTCGAGCAATTCCGGGGGGATCATCTCGATCGTGCGGTTGATCCGCTGCAGCCGCTCGAGATCCACCTCGAGGCTGTCGAGGAAGATGCTGTTCAGGGCGTGGCCCGCGATCTGCGCGAGGGAGGGGTTCGTCTCGACCTGGACGCGCTCCGCCTGCTGCTGCAGCGGGCGCCCTACGCCGATCACGAACAGGCGGTCCGCCCCAAGGTGCAGGGCCGGGCTGACGGGCGCGATCTGGCGCATCGAGCCGTCGCCGAAGTACTCGCGGTTGATGTGCACCGGCGGGAAGATGAAGGGGAGCGCGCTGGAGGCGAGCAGATGATCGAGCGCGATCGGCATCGGCACGCCGATGCGGCGCGCGCGCTGCCACGGCTGCAGGCCGGGAACGCCCTCGAAAAAAGTCACCGACTGGCCGGAGGTATAGCCCGAGCAGGTGACGCTGAAGGCGGTGAGATGGCCGGCATCGATCGAACGCTGGATCGCCGAAAAGTCGAGATAGCGCTCGAGCAGCGAAACGAGCGGCGTGTTGTCGAGCAGCGAAACCGGCCGGCGGCTGAACGCGCCGCCCGTCAACGCGGTATAGATCCAGCGGGCGCTGTTCGCGAAGGCTCCCCACGGATCCGCCCGGTAGACGTGATGCACGCGGAAATTCTTCCACACCATCATCAGCCGCCGCACGCCGCGGCGAAAGTCGCCCGCGTCCATCGCCAGTACCGCCGCGTTGATCGCACCCGCGGACGTGCCGCAGATGATGGAAAATGGCGTGTGCGCCTCCGGCGGCAGCAGCTCCGTCAGCGCCCGCAGCACGCCGACCTGGTAGGCGGCGCGCGCGCCGCCGCCGGTCATGATCAGCCCGACTTTCGCCCGCTCGCCCGTCATGTTCGCCCGCGCCTCAGCGCCGCAGCAGGCGGCACAGGTTGTAGAGCATGCCCGCTGTCGCGCCCCAGATGTAACGACCCTCGAACGGGATCGCCAGGTAGTGTCGATGCCGGCCGCGGAAGCGGAACTGTCGGCGCTGGTAGCGGGCGGCGTCGAGGAAGTGCTCGAGCGGCGCCTCGAATACCGCCGCCACTTCGAAGGGGTCGGGATTCAGCGCGAACGGCGTCTCGATCCATCCCACCACCGGCGTAATCCGGAAGCCGGAGGGAATTTCATATTCGGGCAGCCGCCCGAGCACCGCGACCGATCCGGACGCGAGGCCGATTTCCTCCTCGGTCTCGCGCAATGCGGTCTCCTCGCGGCTCGCGTCGCCCTGCTCCACCCGCCCCCCGGGAAAGCTGATCTGGCCCGCGTGATCGTCGAGGTGCGCCGTGCGCTGGGTGAACAGCACCTGCACCCGGCCGGAGCGGTCGATGAGCGGCACCAGCACAGCCGCCTCGGTGACGCGCGTACCCTCCTGGAGAGCGATCACGTGCAGATCGTCGGGCTCCGGCGACGGTGCGGGCCGCGCGAGTCCTTCGGCGATGCCCTCCCGTGTCAACGGGAATACCCGGCCGTGCGTTCGTGTTAACTGCCGGGAAGCCACGCTATAATTGCCAATGTCCTGTTGTTGCAGGGAATCTTACCCGGGCGCGGCAGGCCATGCATCTGGTGGAATTCCCGGCACGTAGATGGCTAAGCGCCGGCTTCCGGCCGGCAATCTTTTTTCACCAAGAGAGGGAGATCTGCATGAAGTTCCGCACCATCCTAGTCGCATCCTTGTTCGCTTTGACCAGCAGCGTCGCGTTCGCCGGTTCCTGCCCGAAACACATAAAGGCGATCGACGCGGCCTTGCCCAAGGCCACGCTCTCCGACGCGCAGAAGGCGGATGTGAAGAAGTACCGCGATGAAGGCGAGAGCCTGCACAAGGCCGGCAAGCACAGCGAGTCGCTGGCGGCCCTGGCCAAGGCGGAGAAGATCCTCGGCATCAAGATGTAAGCCGGGATTTCACCTTCCTATCCCCGCCCGCGCGGCGGGGATTTTTTTGTACTCCGGCGTCAGCCCGGGATCACCGCGAGAAGAATCAGAAATCGCTCACGGCTCACCGGTCACGGGTCACATCTTCTTCAATAGTTTCAAGGGGAGGTAGGGCTCCGCGCACCTGATGATGTCGGTGTTCGTCGATTGTTCCAGGCAGTGCCGGGCGTCCTCCTTTACCGTGGCTTGCCCCGGCCCCTGCACGATCGCTATTTCCTTCCGTGGCGCGGGCTTCGGCTCCTCCTTCGTCTCGGGTGCCGGAGTGGGGGCGGTCTTCTCGGCCTGCGTCTGGCCGAAAACGGTCCCGGAGATCAGCATCGCCAGCGCCGCGGCGATCACGATTCGGCTCATGATTCGGCTCCTCTTAGCGAAACTCTAAAATAATCAACCGCATAGCCGATAATCCTCGGCCAATTCCCAGATCGGATTTGAAACTCTACGCCGAATCAATGCGTTAGTCACTAGTTCCGGATTTTCCCGACCATATTCTCCGGCCGGACCCACTCGTCGAACTGCTGTTCCGTGACATACCCGAGGCTCAACGCCGCCTGCTTCAGGGTCGTTCCTTCCCGGTGCGCCTTCTTGGCGATCACCGCCGCCTTGTCGTAGCCAATGCGCGGGTTGAGCGCGGTCGCGAGCATCAGCGAATCGCGCACGAGCTGCTCGATACGGCGGCGGTCGGCCCGGATGCCGCTCGCGCAGTGCGCGTTGAAGTTCTCGCAGGCGCGGGCGAGCAGCCGCGCACTGTGCAGGAAATTGCGGATGACGAGCGGGCGGAAGACATTGAGCTCGAAATTGCCGGAGGCGCCGCCGAAGTTGATCGCGACGTCGTTGCCGAACACCTGGCAGCACACCATCGTCAGGGACTCGGACTGCGTGGGGTTGACCTTGCCCGGCATGATCGAGCTGCCCGGCTCGTTTTCCGGGAGCATCAACTCGCCGATGCCGCTGCGCGGCCCGGAGGCGAGCCAGCGGACGTCGTTCGCGATCTTCATGAGCGAGGCGGCGAGAGTCTTGAGCGCTCCATGCGCGTGCACCACCGCGTCGCAGGAGGCGAGCGCCTCGAACTTGTTGGGGGCGGTGACGAACGGCAGCCTCGTCAGCCGCGCCAGCTCGGCCGCCACCTTCTCCGCGAACGCGGGATGGGTGTTCAAGCCGGTGCCGACCGCGGTGCCGCCGAGCGCGAGCTCGCGCAGATGCGGCAGCGCGGCGTCCACGTGCGCGAGGCCGTGGTCGAGTTGCGAGACATAGCCCGAAAATTCCTGCCCCAGCGTGAGGGGCGTCGCGTCCTGTAAGTGGGTGCGGCCGATCTTGACGATCTTCGCAAACGATGCGGCCTTCCTCGCGAGCGTGCCGCGCAGCTTCTTCACTGCGGGCTTGAGGTCGCGCTCGAGCGCGATCACCGCCGCGACGTGCATCGCGGTGGGAAAGGTGTCGTTGGAAGATTGCCCCTTGTTGACGTCGTCGTTGGGATGCACCAGGCGCTTTCCGCCGCGGCGGCCGCCCAGGATTTCGGAGGCGCGGTTCGCCAGCACTTCGTTGACGTTCATGTTGGTCTGGGTGCCGGACCCGGTCTGCCAGGTAACCAGCGGGAAATGGTCGTCGAGGCGGCCGCTGAGCGCCTCCTCGGCCGCCTTCACGATTGCCTTGCCCTTTCTTTCGTCCAGAACCCCCAGCGCCATGTTGGTGAGGGCGGCGGCCTTCTTCACCAGCACCTGCGCGCGCACCACCTCGAGCGGCATCGTTTCGCCGGGAAAGTGAAAATGATGGAGGCTCCTCTGCGTCTGCGCGCCCCACAGCCGGTCGGCGGGCACCGCGATGTCCCCCATGGTGTCGCGCTCGATGCGGGCTCGTTTCGCCATGCCGCCCGTCACAGCAGCGCGCGCTGCTCGCCCCGCTGCGCGCAAGCGTCCACCACGGTGAGCGCCGTCATGTTGACGATGCGGCGCACGGTCGCGGAGGGGGTGAGGATATGCACGGGGCGCGCGACGCCGAGCAGGATGGGGCCCACCGTGATGCCGTCGCCCGCCGCGGTCTTGAGCAGGTTGAAGGCGATGTTGGCGGCGTCGAGCGTCGGCATCACCAGCAGGTTCGCCTCCCCCTTCAGGCGCGCGTTCGGAAACACCCGGTCGCGGATTTCCTGCGAGAGCGCCGCGTCGCCCTGCATTTCGCCCTCGACTTCGATGCCCGGGGCGAGGCTCTCGATCAGGCCGAGCGCCCGGCGCATCTTCGCCGCGGTCGGCGTGCTGGCGGTGCCGAAGCTCGAATGCGACAAAAGCGCCACGCGGGGCGTGATGCCGAAGCGCCGGATTTCCTCGACCGCGAGCACGGTCATGTCGGCGATCTGCTCGGCGGTCGGAT
>JBOIEM010000238.1:0-5797 GCA_050741115.1 Burkholderiales bacterium | reverse complement strand
CTTGATGACCTTCTTGTACTTGTCCAGCTCCACCGCCATGAGCTTGGTGAGCTCCGCGGGCGTCGTGGTGACCGGATCCGCTCCATTGCGCTCGAACGGGTCCTTCATTTCCGGTGACTTTGCGATCTCGGTGAGCTCCCCGTAGAGCTTCTTCAGCGCCGGGCCAGGCGTGCCCTTCGGCGCAAAGAAGCCGAGCCACAACGACACCTCGAACCCCGGATAGCCGGATTCAGCGACGGTCGGCACGTTCGGCAACGCCGGTGAGCGCTTGGTGGTTCCCACGGCAATCGGGCGCAGCTTGCCCGCCTTGGCCTGCGGCAGCACCGCCGGCATGCTTCCGAACAAGGCCTGCACCTGCCCACCCATGGTCGCGGTGCCCGCGGGACCGTTGCCCTTGAACGGCACATGCACGATGTCGATGCCCGCGGCGAGCTTGAGCATTTCCATCGCAATCTGCGTGGTCGTGCCGGTCCCGGCCGACGCGTAGTTGAGCTTGCCCGGCTGGGACTTGACCAGCGCGATGAACTCCTTGAGCGTCTTCGCCGTGACGCCGGGGTGCACGACCAGGAGATAGGGCGTGCTCGCGACCAGCGTGATCGGCGCGAAATCCTTGATCGGATCGTACTTCACGTCGGGGAAAATCGCCGGCGCGATCACGTGGGTGCTGGTCGTGCCCATGGTCAGCGTGTAGCCGTCCGCGGGCGCGCGCGCCGCGATTTCCGTGCCGATGGTCCCGCCCGCCCCGCCGCGGTTGTCGATTACGACCTGCTGGCCGAGGCGCTCGGAGAGCTTCTGCCCTACCAGGCGGGCGACGATGTCGGTCGAGCCGGCCGGCGGGAATGCCACGATCAGCCGGATCGGCTTGTTCGGATAGGCCGGTCCCGAGCCCTTCGATGCGCCTTGCGCGTGCGCCGCGACCGACATCCCGGCCAGCACGGTGCTCAACAGCAGGTTGCGCAGCAATTCTTTCATGTCCTGCTCCCGTCTCGTTCTTGAATTGGCAAAGCGGAACGCTCCGCCGCGACCGAACGCATTATGCACGAAACACTGGCGCCTCGCCCTACGCGGCGGGACGGGAGGGGAGCTGACGCCGAGGGAATCTCAGCGGCAGGTGGGAAGCTCGTCGAGACGCGAAACGGGGCCGGAGGCGCCGTGACCTCGTCCTTTGGTATGTCCCGGCGGCGCAAGCCCCGCCGATGAGGCCGAACGGGTTGCCCCCGGGGGAGTCATCTCGGCAGCGGACAGACCCACACGATCATTCATGCCCTGACTCGCCCCCAACCCGAGACTCACGCTGGGAGTAGCCGAGTTTTTTGGCCCGTTACCCCCTTTTTCGGCGACTGCGACGCCTGGGCCGAACAACATGAGCGCGGCGAGCAACCCTCTGATGACCCTTACTCTCTTGCCCATGGAGCCTCCTGATCAGGAGCCTTCTGTGAGTATAAAACCGCAATCAAGAGTCGTGCCAGCACCTTCCAACTGTACGAATGCCGCACAACCACCTGAATTGAATAGATTTATCAGAAATTGGAGTCGGCAGGTCGGTATCCGTTGGCGCGCACTATGACGGGGACACCGCAAACCGGGAAGGAATCTCGTCACAAACCCGGTTGTCGGGATACTTGATCAATCGAGCCAGCCGCTCGCCTTTGTTTCGGCGAGGACCCTGGCGTCGAAGACTCCCGAAGCCAGGTTCTCAGTCGACCCTTGCGCCGGACTCCTTCACGACCTTGGCCCACTTCGCGATCTCGGACTGCTGGTACGCGGCGAACTGCCCGGGTGTCATGCCCTCGGGCTCCGCTCCCTGCTTCTTGAGCGATTCACCCACGTCGTTGAGTCCCAGTATGGCCACCACCTCGCCGCTGATGCGCGCCACGATTTCCCGCGGCGTTCCGGCCGGCGCAAACAGGCCGTACCACAGGGTCGCCTCGTAGCCCGGCAGGCCCGCCGCGGTTGCCAGCGGCGGCACGTCGGGCGCGGTGGCAGATGCACGCGGCGTTGTCACCGCAAGCGGCCGCAACTTGCCGGCCCGCGCATGCGGCAAGGCGGTCAGAATCGGCGAGATCGCCATCGACACCTGGCCGGCGACGGTTTCGATCAGCGCCTGCGGGCTGCCCCGGTAGGCGACGTGCAGGATGTCGACTCCGGCCATCGACTTGAACAGCTCGCCGGCAAGGTGTCCCGTCGTGCCGACCCCGGCCGTGGCAAAAGCGAGCTGCCCGGGGCGCGCACGGGCGAATGCGATCAACTCCTTGGCGTTATTCACCGGCACGGAGGGATGCACCGTCATCAGCATCGGCACGACGGCGATCTTCGAGACCGGCACGAAATCGCGCACGGGATGGTACGGGAGATCGCGGCGGATGCTCATGCTGATGGCGTGGGTCGAGGATGTGCCTACCATCAGCGTGTAGCCGTCGGCCGGCGCCTTGAGCACGATCTCCGCCGCGACGATGCCGCTCCCCCCGGGGCGCGGGTCGACCAGGACCTGCTGGCCCGACCGTTCCGTGAGCTTTGTGGCCACCGCGCGCGCCAGGATGTCCGCACCGCTGGCCGCTGGAAACGGTACGACGATGCGAACCGGCTTGGCGGGAAACGCCTGCGCTGCGGCTTGCGTTGCCGCTCCACCCAGGAACGCAGCAGCGCACAAGAATACCAATCGTGCTATCGGGTTCATGGCTTGCCTCCTCCCGTAATGGTACGACTTGCCTGAGTCCTCTCTGTCGCCGGGTGGGCCGGATACATCTCGAACTCGCCCACGATCTCCAGCACTGAGCGGCGCGGCAGCTCCGCGACGCCAATGGCCGAGCGCGCGTGGGCACCGCGCTCCGGCCCCCACAGCTCGAAGAAGAGATCGGATGCGCCGTCGATCACCGCGAACTGGCGCTCAAAGCCGGGCGCCGAGTTGACCATGCCGTGGAGGCGAATCACCCGCTTGACGAGGTCGAGGTCCCCGGCATGGGCCTTGATCGAGGCGAGGATCTGCAACGCGACCGCGCGCGCCGTGACATACGCCTCCTGCTCGGTCACTTCGAAGCCCACCTTGCCGGTGTTCTTCGCGCCGAGCATGAGTGGATGCCGCGCCGTGCTGTGCCCTCCGAGGTACACGATGTCGCCGACTTGCACGCACGGGATGCGGTTCGGGCTCGGGTAGGGGTGGACCGGCGGCAGCCGCAGCCCCATCTTCGCGAGCTTGCCCTCAATTGAGCCCATGCTTGGTGCTATGATTTTCCAGGACTGGCGAAATCCAATCATGCCACAAGCTGCGCCGTCGAAGCTTCTCAGTCTCGCAGATCTCGCGCGGCGCGTGCCGGACGGCTGCGCGCTCGGGCTGGGCGGCGTGTTCCTGCACCGCGGCCCGTTCGCGCTGGTGCGCGAGCTCGCGCGCCAGGGCCGGCGCCGCCTGGAAATCATCAAGTCCTCGCCTGGCTACGACCTCGACCTCCTGTGTCGCGCCAGAGCGGTGGCGAAGGTGAGGGCCGGCATCGTCGCCATGGAGGGCAATTTCGGGCTCGCTCCGTGGTACCGCAGGGCGATCGAGCGCAAGGAGGCGGCGCTCGAAGAGCACGCCTGAATGACCCTCGTCGCCGGGCTGCGTGCAGCCGCATACGGGGTCCCGTTCCAGCCGGTCGGCGGCGTGCACGGGAGCGCGCTTGCGGAATTGAACGGCTGGCGCACGATCCAGGATCCCTACGGCTCGGGGAAGGAAGTCTACGTCATCCCCGCCATTTCCCCGGATATCGCGGTCATCCACGCCAACGAAGTGGATGAGGAGGGCAATGCACGCGTGCTGGGCTCCCCTTACTGGGACCACCCGTTGACGCGCGCTGCGAAGCGCGTGCTCGTCACCGCCGAGCGGCTGGTGCCGTCGGGAACGCTCGCGGCGCAGCCGGAGTTGACGCTCGTGCCGGGCTTCATGGTGGAAGCCGCCGCCATCGTGCCGCGCGGCGCGTGGCCCGGCTCGATGCATCCGCTCTACGAGGTGGACTATCCCGCCGTCGAGTCGTACCTCAGGGATGAACCGGACGCGCTCGAGGCGCACCTCGACTCGGCTCCCGAGCAGAATCGGCAGGCGTGATGAGTGACTGGACGCCGTTCTCGCACATCGTCGTGAGCCTCGCGCGGCAGATCCGTCCGAACGAGATCGCGTTCAGCGGGGTCAATTCCACGCTGGCGATGCTGGCGTGCCTGCTCGCCAAGCGCGCCTATGACTTTCATTTCACCTATCTCAACGTCGCCGGCGGCGTCGAGCCGGTGCCGAAGAAGGTCCCGCATTCGAGCAGCGACCCGGCGCTCATCGCAGGCTCGCCGGCGATCTTCGCCAACGAGGACTTCTACGACCTGTGCGCGCGCGGAAGGCTCGATCTCGTGTTTCTGGGCTGTGCGCAGGTGGATGGACAGGGCCGCACCAACGTCTCCGTCATCGGCGAATGGAGCCATCCGAAGGTGCGGCTGCCGGGCGGCGGCGGCGCGGCGGTGATGATGCCGACGGCAAAGCGCGTCGTGACCTGGCGCACGGAGCACTCCACCCGAACGCTGGTGGAAAAACTCGACTTCGTGACCGCCGCGGGGAACCTCCAGACGGTGGTCACGCCGATCGCGGTGTTCCAGAAGCGCGACGGTCGCCTGGCGCTGGAGTACCGGAATCCGCAAGCCACGCTCGATGAGGTGATCCGGCGCACCGGCTTCCGGTTCGACGGGAGCGGCGCAAAGCCGACCGCGCCGATCACCGCTCGCGAGCGTGCCGCGCTCGAAAGCCTGGATCCGCGGGGCGAGTTCGCCGCCGCCGTGCGCGCCTGACAGTACGAATCTTCGCGCTGCTATCATTCCCGCAGCACCGTCCGAAGGAGGGCCCGACACTTGAGGCTGGTACGAACCGCGCTTTTCGCGCCCGGCGGCAAGGAGCGGGTGATGGCGAAGGCGCTGGCGGCCGGCGCCCATGCCGTGATCCTGGATCTCGAGGATTCGGTGCCGGTCGCGGCCAAGGCGGAAGCGCGCGCGCTGGTGGCGAAGGCCATTGACGGCGCGGCGGGGCTGGCCGTCCCGCGCCCCACGATCACGGTGCGGACCAACGGAGCCGCGACTGGTCTCCTCGCCGACGACCTCGCGGCGGTGGTGCGCCGGGGACTCGACGCAATCTTCCTCCCCAAGGTGGAATCCGTCGAGCAGATGATGGAAACGGCGTCGCTGCTCGACCGCGAGGAGGCCGCGCATGGCCTCGCGCCGGGAGCCGTGCGCGTCATTCCCATGTTCGAAAGCGCGCTCGGCGTGCTGCGCTGCTACGAGCTCGCACGCGCCACACCGCGCGTTGCCGCGACCTGCATCGGCAACGCGCGCGACGGCGATCTCCAGACTGACCTTGGCTGCGGGTGGTCGGCCGAGGGCACCGAGCTCTTTTACGCGCGCTCGAAGGTCCTGCTCGATAGCCGCGCCGCCGGCGTCTACGCGCTCGACGGCGTCTACAGCGATCTCAACGACGAGGCGGGCTTCATCCGGGACTGCACGCTCTCGGCGCGCCTCGGCTACATCGGGCGGACCGTAATCCACCCCAAGCAGATCGCGCCTGCGCGGCGGGCGTACGCGGTGTCGGAGGCGGATGCCGCCTACTACCGGCGCGTGGTGAGCGAGTTCGAGGCGGTGGAGAAATCCGGCGCGTCGGCCGCGATCACCGTGGACGGGAAGCTCGTCGACTACGCCATGTACCAGCGGGCGAAACGCGTGCTGGAGTGGGCGCGCCTCGACGGAAACTGACGGTGGATTTCTCGTTCACGCCCGGACAGGAGAGCCTCCGCGGACA